>CAKQTE010000081.1 GCA_934276485.1 uncultured Spirochaetales bacterium
GCAGCTCCTTTTTTTCACTCGAGTCGAAAACTCATTAAATCCTATCAACCCTTGGGTTCAAAACATTCGTTCCAGAACTTGTAGAGGCCTTCTGTTAACTGTTTTCAAGTTTCATGCGTAGCTACTAGGACTTTAGGGATTCTGTTTTTCATTTTGCTTCCTTCGATCAATCAAATAGATCTTTCTGAGTTGCAGAACTCTCCTTAACACTCTCCATTCTTAGTGTCTCTAGAATGTCGAGTGGACTATTAACTACTATAGCCCAATTTTTGACAAGTTTATCAGGCCAAGAAAGGGATTTGTCATCAAAGATTTTTTTGGGAATGAATACCAATCTATGTTGTTTGAATGCAATACGAGCCTGTATTAAAGAGCCAGACTTTTCACCAGCTTCCATCACAACATTAGCCATAACCAGCCCACTCATGACACCATTTCGAAGAGGAAAGAACCATCTCTCTGTTTTCAAGACAGGTGAAAACTGTGAGACTACTAGCCCTTTTCTCTCTATCTCTTTTTGAATCTCTTCGTTTTCCTTTGGATAATACTGGCCGATACTGGTTCCTATTACAGCAATCGTCTTGTAATTGTTTTCTAGTGCTGCTATGTGTGCACTTGCATCAATTCCTTTTGCAAGCCCTGAGACAATGACATAGCCATTCTTTCCAAGCATATTTGCAACACGAGCTGTGTTATATTTTCCTTCTTCGCTCGCATTTCTGCTTCCTATTAGAGCAACAGCGCGTGGCTCTAATAAGAGAGACTTATCGCCTCGAAGATACAAAAAGCGAGGAGAATCCTCTGTATTTTTAAGTCTTTCTGGATAGAATTCACTATCTTTTGAGATAACCTCGTCAGAAGGTTCTAAGCGAGCAAAAGCTGATAATGTCTCGTTATATGCTCTCTCTAAATCTTTCTTTTCGAGATTGAATTCATTGCACCAAAATCCGTAGTCAGTGCAAATTGGGCAGGCGATATCGAAAGAAGAAGATATATCATCAAAACGCCTTGATAGTACTTTATCACTTGTTCGCGTAGCAATCATTATGGCTGAAAAATTAACAGCCTCTCTATATGTCTTCTCATTCAAAACGTCGTTAACTAAATGTGGCATATATTAATTATAGGCTACAAAGATTTCAAATTACAACAAACGATATTTATTTGAACAATAATTCTTTATATTACAAATATATAAAAAGAATTATTCATCAAGTTCCTTTCTAACTAGATCTTCACCAGTAAGGACCCGATATTCACCGCTAGTGAATTCAAATCCACCAATGGAAACGAAGCCAATCTTATCAATCTTTAGATTTGGAATTCTTTTGATCTTCTCTGCTTCACTCTTTGCTAAAGATAATGACATCTTATCTTTCAAGAACTTAACTTCGTATATAGTATAAGAGTCTCCTTTTTTCAGGGCACAATCGAATTCTCCATTTCTACCGGAGGATCTATCATCATACCAATATGAACCAACAGCCTCTATCTCCGGGTCTTCATTTCCTGTTCTAACTGCTCGAGAAAAATACTCTTTTACAATGTTCTCAAATCGATGGGATATGAATTCATCTATACGAGCTTCGATTACCTGTGAGTAGAATACATCAGGACCTGCAAACTGCAATCTACTTTGTTGTCTATAAATATAAGCATAATAGAAACGAACAAGATTATTTGATATCTCGTAGAACTTGAACTTTTTGTTTCCTTCTTTATTTATGGGATATACAGCCCTAATAACACCTACCTCTTGAAGAGTATCCAATGTTTTTAATAACAACGAAGGATTCAAATTGCCAAGCTTGTCTGCAATCTCGGTGAATCGCTTTTTGCCGTTTCCTAATACAGATAAAACTCCTTTAAGGTTATATAGATTGTTGAACTCCAATAGAAGATCATTCTCAATATATGATTTAAGATATGCATTCTTTTCAAGAAGCAATGATATCATGTTCTCTTTTAGCGATTTCTTTTCATAAATGACTTCTAACACATTAGGACTACCGCCGAAGATAGAGAAAAATTCAACTTTTTCTCTAAGTGCTAAATTCGGAAAGAACTTGAATGCATCATAATAGTCCATATCCTCTAGATGCATGATCAGAGAAAACCTATCATATAAAGGATTATCGCCATCCAAAAGTTCAAGCATCATAGAAATAAAAGAGCCCGATATAATTAGCTTAATATTATCGCCAAGACCAGAATCAATTGCTCTTTGGAATACTGAATCCAAATTGAATTCACTGGTTCCTTTTTTGAAATATTGATACTCATCGATTACAAGAAGAATCTTCTTGTCCTTATTATTAAGATACTTAATGATTGCATCGATAGAAGAGAAAGAGTATTCCCCACTCTCTCCAAAAGAAGATAGTACTAGCTCTGACAAAGACTCAAGATTTATCTTAAATGGAGCAATAATAGAGAGGTAATCAATCACGATTCCATCGAACTTTTCAGCAGCTTTCTGAACCAAGGTAGATTTTCCTACTCGTCGTTTTCCATATACCAAAGCTGCTTTTTTACGTGGAGAAGAAAAGAATTCTTCCAGTCTCGCCAACTCATTATGTCTACCAATGAACATATAGTATTCCTCCTATCTATGCAGATATATTATGGAACCTACGTTCAAACAGTTCAAGTCACTTACTTTTTTATAAGTTATATTTTTGTAAGTTAGTTTTTCATTATAACGATCTCAGCCTTTGCATTCAGAAGGCACATTCAGAAGCCATTTCCAGGCAGGAAATACAGTGATTTCTACTCCATCGCATTCCAAGGTTGCTTCTTCACTGTTTGTGATAATGATGTTTTGCGCATCTGGCATGAAGTTGTTAAGTTTAACAAAAGCCCTAGTCTCTCGCTCTCTCGTGTCAATGTTATCAAGTACTTGCATGCATACTTGTATAGCTAACTTTGCAGAAGGAACATAGAAATCTATTTCAACATTATGTTCAAAATAGAACACATTCTTGCGTCCATATCGTCGTATTAATTCTACCGCAACAAGGTTTTCCAATTGAGCAGATTTCGAATCCAATAACATTAGTCCAAGCAGACCTGAATCCATGAAATAATATTTAGGAGCTGTCTCCTTTTCGAGTAGTTTTCCAGCATAATTTGGTAAGGCAAATATTAGATATGAATCAATCATGAATCCCACATAATTGATTACAGTCTGTGTTCCCAAAGACATACCAGTTCCTTTGATGATATTTGCTAGCCTATTGAAAGATAAAGGTTTTGAAACAGATTCAGCAATCTTTTTTAAAATCAGTTTTAAAGCAAAATCATTAGTAACTTTATTTCTAGTGATGATATCGCCAAGATATACAGTTTGATAAATACTACTTAATACGACTCTTTTTTGTTTTATCTCAACAAGCTCAGGGAAAGCTCCATAAGTTAGATATTCTGCATATTCATTATAAACTTCTGCTTTTGCACTAGTACTGATAGGAGCTAAATAGTTTTCATTCTTTTCCTTTGCATGCAGATACTCGGAAAACGAATAAGGATATATATTTTTGATCACAAATCTTCCACCCAGTGTTGAAGCTATCTCTTTACTTAGCATCTTGCTGTTGCTTCCTGCAATATTGATCCAGTATTTCATATCAGCAATTCGACGAACGAATTTTTCCCAGCCATCTATGTTTTGGATTTCATCTAGAAACAGGTATGGTTTCTTATCTTTACCAGACATTTCCAACCCTATCTCCACAATCGAATTCAGATCGTTTGCAGTCATTTCCAAAAGGCGTTCATCTTCGAAATTAACATATAAGATTTGAGAGAGAGGTACACCACTATCTAATAGCTTATGAATCTGCTGGTACATCATATATGATTTTCCACACCGTCTAATTCCAACAAAGCAATAGTTAATACTTTCTTCCAATGAATACTCTCTTGATATCAATGGATTGTTTAAATACATCTCTTTTTGATCAACAATAATCTGCTTTATATAGTCTCGATTCATAGAAGAACTCCTATCATTAATAATGATACATTAATATTATTCTGTCTATAGAACAAAATTATATAATTATTGTTTTACTTATAAAACACTTTTGCATATTTTTTATTCTATACACAAAACAGTATCGTACTTTCTTATCGTTATAAGTCAAATTTCCAGGCTTTTTTCATTCAAAAGAAAATCGAAAATACTCATAACCAGCACTCCATCCTCATTATAGAGAGGAGCAATTGCATCCTTTGTGATGATAATCTTCTTAAAGCCATCTTGCGTTAGCAGCAAAGACCTCTCCTCCTGTTTCATTTTTTCCGAATCAGAAAGAGTTAGAGCCGATTGTATGTAGTAGCGTTTATCTGCTTTATTGGCAACAAAATCTATCTCCAAGCGCTGATGTGTCCTGACTTTGTCCACCATCTTAAAGACTTCTACAACACCAACATCAACGGAGAATCCTCGGTATATTAATTCATTGTAGATAGCGTTCTCCATCAAATGTGTTTCTTCTACTTGTCGAAATTCTAATAAGGCATTTCTCAGTCCAAGATCTGAATAATAGTATTTCGAAGGAGTGCTGATATACTTGCGTCCTTTGACATCATATCTTTCAGCTTTTTGTATTAAAAACGAATCCTGCAAATAGCCTAGATACTCATTAATGTTCTTAACGGATATGTTTTTTGCACCACTACTAGCAAATGTGTTGGAAATCTTCAGAGGATTTGTCAAAGAACCAACTGATGATGCTATAACTTTTTGAAGTTCAATAATTCCAGTAGCATCAGATATATCATAACGCTCGCTTATATCCTTCAAGTATATTTCCGAATGCAATCGGGTTAAATATTGAGTCTTTTCGTCATCACTATCGAGACTCAAAACATGAGGCAATCCGCCATACAATAAGTACTTTTTCCATGCATTTTCTTTTGATTCCTTCTGCGCGGGATAATACTCTGAGAAAGAAAGAGGCGCAATCAAAAGCTCATCTCCCCTACCTCTAAATTCAGTTAAGACATCTGTAGAAAGCATCTTAGAGTTACTTCCTGTGACATAGACATCTACATTTTGCTTGTGTATAAGGCTATTAAGGATTGCATATAACCTAACATAGGTATCTTTGTTTTTTAGTTCTTCGCTTGAAATAACATACTGAACTTCATCCAAGAAGATATAATAATGCTTATTATCATCGGAGGTTTTTTCCTTCAGGAATTTATATAACTCATCAGGATCCAGATATTTTTTGTTTTCATAGTCATCCAATGCAAGCTTGATGATTTCATCATCCTTCACACCGATAGAACGCAAATATGAATCATAAAGCTCAAAGAGAAGATATGACTTTCCACAGCGTCTGATTCCTGTAATTACCTTGATCATTCCATTATCTTTTTTCGAAATCAAACGATTCAAATAGACATTTCTTTCGATTACCATCTTTTCTTCTCCTGTAAAATTTTAGTGCATTACACCAAAATATTATCTTGTCTAAACAAGTACTGTCAACTTTTAAATTAATTTTGGTGTATTACACCATTTTTTATTTCATTGGGATATAAAAGAGAGTCGCCCTATCGAATTGACAAGACGACTCTGACCGAAATAGAAATTAATAATAGGAGATAATTCGATCTATTTTATTAAGCCCTCTACAACATGGCCATCTACACCTTCTGGCATTTCTAAGCCAAAGATAGACATGATTGTCGAAGCTTCATCAACAAGACGAGCTTGCTTAATAACATTACCAACATTTGCATCTGGACCAGAGATGATAAATGGAGGATTAGGCCCCTTCTCTGGAGCATAGCCATGGGTAGAAAGAGAGAACTTATAATTACCTGGCTCTGGCTTATTGCACAGATCTCCTGTAAGTCCTTGACCGAAGATCACATGAGTCTGAGCTTCAAGAACAAAATCAAATGGTCCATCCAAGTGATAGATTTCCTTGACTTCAAACTTATTCATCACCCTTTCAATATACTCAGGATATTTCTCTCTTAGATCCATCAAGACCTTCTTTGCCTCAGATAAATCTATTCCCTTTGTATAAACCTGACCTGAGAAAGAAGTGCTATGGACAAAAATTCTCCAATCCTTAACCTTTCCATTCTCATCTAGGTCGATATAGCCTTGGTCTGCAAGGAGTTTATTGATATGGAATACAGTATCGACATTGATCTGTCCATGGTCTCCGAGGATCACGAAGTCTGTCTCTTGAGAAATACCTGCATCCAGAACCGCCTTTCTAACCTCTCCTATACGCTCATCGATAAAGTCGATAGCGTGTAGGTTGTTCTTTGTCTCATATCCACAGCGATGGCGCTGATGGTCTAGGTATGAGAAATGGATGAACAACAAGTTTGGTTTGAACTCCTTTATGATATCACATGCACACTTGGACGCAAAAAGATCAAACTCAGGAGTCTTTAACCAATTTAGCATATGCTTATTCTCTTCAAAGATATGCTCAACAGCAGGAGAGTCTACTGACTTAAAGACCTTAGATGGATCTTCGTCCATTTTAGGTGTCCATATCTCTGCGATCAAATAATCTGCCTTGGATCCTCCCTGAACAGGGAATACAACAGAACCTGTTGTTAATCCTGCTTCGTGTGCAACATCAATCATCGTTGGCCTCTTGATGTCCTTAGCATACCAGAACCACTTTACATATGATGAATTCAAATCAAAGATATCATTGTGGTATATACCATGCTTATCTGGATAGCAACCTGTCATGATGGATGTATGACATGGGTATGTATATGTTGGATAGATGCAATGCATCTCATCTACTCTTGCACTATTGGCAAGAATAGCCTTCATATTAGGTCTTTTTTCAAACTCTGCAATGTCTGATGTGATCATTGCATCTACTGAAATTACAATTACATGTTTGTCTTTGTTCATTTTATTAACCCTTTATCAAAGAAGATAAGCACTTGCCATCGGCAGTTGGCATCTCTATACCTAGAATACCAAGAATAGTAGGAGCAGCATCAACTAGACGAGCTTCTGCAATTATATTTCCTTCATTTGCATGCGCGCCTGTAACAACAAAAGGTGGCTTTGGACCTCGCTCTGGGCTGTGGCCATGTGTAGCTTTTGATGTCTTGTAATCATCTTCCACAACAGGAAGCACAACATCGCCCACAACATTTCGTCCAAATGCTACTCCTTCAGGTCCTTCGAGCATGAAATCAAATGGCCCTGTGATGTGGTATGTTACATCACACTCAAAGCTATTGAGTATTCTATCAAGATACCCAGGATATTCAGCAGCAATTGATTTCAGAACTTCCTTGGCTTCTGTCAAAGGAATGTCCTTTGTATAGACCTGGGCTGTGAACGCAGATGAGTGAGCAAAGATTCTCCATGTGTTGACCTTACCATTATCATCAAGTGTTATATAGCCTCTTTTGACAAGTTCGATATTTGGATTGAAGACAGCCTTTGTATTGATCTGTCCATGATCTGCCATAAGAACAAATGTAGTCTCGTCGATAAGTCCTGATTCTTTCACTGTGTTATATATAACAGATAGCTTTCTTCCGATTTCTCTCAAAGCATCGATATGAAGCTCTGTTTGGCAGCCCTTTTGATGCCTGTCGTGATCGATGGAAGCATAGTATGTGCATATCAAATCAGGCTGGAATTCCTTTATGATATCGACAGTGCACCTCAACGAGAACTCGTCTAGCTTTCCCATCTCATGGCCTTCGATCAAGTGCTTGTGTCTGTTATAGATTTCCTTGACAGATGGAGAGTTTACTTTATCTTCATCCTCATCCTCCGGTGTCCATATCTTTGATATCAGCCAATCAACATCAGGATTTGAGGAAGTTGAAGGCCATGCAACACTAGCTGTTGTCAATCCATGTTGCTTTGCATAGCTAAAAATCGAAGGAACCTTTGTGTATCTAGAATACCAATACCAATCAGGATATGCCTCCATTGGATCAAACTTCTCATTGTGAAAGATTCCATGCTTTCCTGGATAGCATCCTGTCAACATAGTTACATGGCAAGGATATGTCAAAGCAGGAAATACACATAGCATCTCATTGACTTGGGAAGCATGCTGAAAAAACTCCTTGCATTCATCCATGCTCTTCAGAACAGCAAGGTCGCTTGTAATCATTGCATCAACGGATATCACAACAACTTTGTTTTTCACCTTCATATTCTCCTTTTAATCGATCAAGTCCAAAACGTGGCCATCTGAAGTTGGCATATCGATGCCAAAGATAGAAAGAATTGTAGGAGCTTCATCAATGATTCTTGCTTCCTTGATAATCTTTCCTTTTTTTGCTCTAGCTCCAGAGACCAAGAACGGGGACTTAGCACCCTTCTCTGGCGCATGTCCATGAGTTGCCTTTCCAAACTTGTAATCACTGTCGTTGGTATCCTGAAGAACATCTCCTTGTGTGTCGCGGCCAAAGGAAATACCTGTAACTCCTTCAAGTACAAATGAGCAAGGAACCTCCAAGTGGTACATCTCCTTAGCTTCAAATGCAGTCATTATTCTTTCAATGCATCCTGGCACTTCTTCTGAGATTTCCATCAATACACGCTTAGCTTCCTTCTCGTCGATATCCTTTGTATAGACTTGGCAAGAACAAGCTGCACTATGGCAATATATTCTCCAGTCCTTGATGCTTCCATCTTCAGCAAGGTCTATATAGCCCTTTTGAGCCAATAGGATATTGGGATTGAAAACATTCTTGATATCGATCTGTCCATGGTCGCCTAAGAAGATAAATGTAGTATCTTCATATGTTCCGGCGTCCTTTGATGCCTGAACCAAAGCATTCATATGCTCTGCAACCATCTTTAGGGTATCAACATGCAACTGTGTATCCACACCAAACTTATGCCTTTTGGCATCAATGGAAGCACAATAAACGAACAACAAATCTGGTTTGATCTCACGAATCATATCGCAAGCTGCTAGATTTGCGAAAATATCGTTATCTGGAAGCTTTCTCTCAATTAGCAAATCGCTATATCTATTATATATTTCCTGTGTCTTCCTAGTCTTTTCATCATCTACTACAGAATCCGTAAACTTGGCAATTCTATAGTCAATGTCCGATCCTGTTGATACGGGCCAGAAAACACTAGCAGTCACAAGTCCGGCTTTCTTAGCATAATCCCAGATAAAAGGTACCTTTGAATAGCTTGAGAACCAGTACCAATCTGGATGTGGATTGTTTATATCCAATTTCTCATTATGGAATATTCCATGTTTCTCAGGATAGCATCCTGTAGCGATGCTCACATGACAAGGATAAGTCAATGCAGGATATACACTGACCATCTCCTCAACAAGCGCACACTTCTCAAATAGTGGTGCAGTCTCTGGAAAAGATCTAAGCGTCTCCAAATCCTTTGTGATCATGGCATCGATAGAAAAAACAACTACCTTATCTTTCATTCTTCTTTGCCTCGATCAATGCAAGAAGTTCTTTCTCCAATTCCTTGTCTTCACATTCACCTTCAACATGAGGAATAACTAGAGCAGCTTCATTTAAGAAGTGATTGTAATCTCTTCCTCTTTTCTGACCTTCACGAGTATGCATATCGTAAACATAATCTGGGAATTCAATCTTCTCGCCATTGATTACCTGGCGCTTGATGATATCATTCATCAAACAGCTACATCTTTCTTTCTTGCACTGGCACAAAAAACGAATTGCGTTAGCCATGACAATGTATCTATCAGCTGTAGAACCTGGCTCATATAGAATCTGAGCACTATCATAGAGGTCCTTGACAATTGAGTTAGCTTCCCAGCAACCACCCCCGATATCTTCGGATGCGATTACCAAAAGTCTTCTCCAAACATAATTCTCCAACTCCAAGCTTGTCATTGATAGCTCAAAAGCAACATGAACAGCACGACGAGCCATGCCTCTTCTGATGAACTTCTGTAATGCGCTAACCAATAGATCTACTGGATATCCGTTTCTACTTGTTAATGAATATGTGTCAATTGCCATTTTAAACCTCCAATAAGTTATACAGCCCTCAAAACTGGAGGGCTGCATCTATTTAATTTTACTTAAGTCTTCCAATCATTTCTTGGATGGCAGCCTTAGGATCCTGTCCTCCCTCAAGAACATTACTCATCATGTTTTTAATCTCTGTGTAGAGAGTTGCTGATGAATAAGTATCTCTGATGAATGAAGGTGCACAGTAGAAGAAATCACTCTGTGATGGTCCTGCGATCTTTCCATCATCAGCGCCACTTTCAACATATGCCTTGAATTCAGGATTTTCGAATGTGCTGTAGCGTACAGGGATGTAGCCTGAAGCTAGAGTCATAGCTAGGTCTGCTTGCTTTGAGATCATGAACTTCAAGTATTCGTAAGCTGCATATGAAACTTCTGGGTCTCCCTTTGAGTTAAGAGCTGCGAGCATGTTTCCTGTTGCTACTACACACTTGTTGTTTGGATCCTGCTGAGGAATTGGTGCAGCACTCCATGTGAAATGTGGATCCTTCATCTTGATGTATCCACTTTCTGTTGTGTGACCAATGTACATAGGAACCTTACCGGAAGCGAATGGACCTGAGAAGAATAGGTCTTCACCAGCAAGTCTCCATAGACCCTTTTTAACATTGTCGTTGAACATTGTCAGGCCCTTGAGAGCTGCATCACTTTCAGCAAATAGAAGATCTCCCTTCTCGTTTGTGAAATCGCCACCGAACTGCTTGCAGAGTGTGATGAACAAGTTATATGTGTTGTCATATCCTAGAGATGGAGCGCCTGTGATAGCTGTGAGCTTAGCTGAAACTTCCTCTAGCTCCTTCCATGTTGTAGGAACCTCTATGTTGTTTGCTTCAAACAAGTCCTTGTTGTAGTAAAGAACTTCAGTTGACTTACAGAATGGAACATCATAGATTCCAGGAACGCCATATGAAGATGCCTGTGTGCGGTATGCTTCAATTACATCATCCCAATCATCCATTCCGACATTCTCGTCGTAGATATATGGTGTTAGGTCAACAACAACACCTGCGTTGATGTAGTCAAGGAGGAACTGCTCTGATGTCTGGATTACTGCAGGAGCATTCTTTGTCTTGATAGCACCGATAACCTTGGATCTTGTGTCGGAGCTATTGCCCTGATAAACCTGAACTACTGTGATTCCCTTTTCCTTACCAACTGTTTCGTTGAACTCCTTGGTCAACTCTTCCATGCATTTTCCATGTGTGCTGGATAGATAGTGCCAAAATTCGATTGTGATAGGCTTCTTGATAGTTGTTACAAGCTCTGTACTTTTTCCAGAATCATTACCTGTAGCCTTAGCCTTTTCGTCTGATCCATTAGCAAATACCATGCCAATACATAGGATTGCCAATATAGCAATTATAAGTGCACGCTTTGTAGCTTTCATATGCACCCTCCTTTTACCCTTTTATTCCACCACCGGCGACGCCGCGGATGATTTGTTTTCTAAAGCACAGATAGAGAATAAGAATAGGAAGAATGATGAATACGGAACCAGCCATCTGAAGATTGATTCTTGAAGATGCTTCGTGGTTGAACTGTATCAAACCTATTGTGAGAACTCTGTGTGCATCACTGTTTGTAACCATCAATGGCCATAAGAATCCATTCCATGCACTGATGATTGACAATAGTCCGACTGTAGATATGGTTGAAATGCTGTTTGGCATTACAATCTTCCACAGATACTTAAAATCTGAGCATCCATCGATCTTTGCAGCTTTTCTCAAGTTGATTGGAATCTGCATGAATGTCTCTCTTAGCATATATACATACATTCCGCTTGCAGCCATAGGAAGGATCATACCTGTAAATGTATCGAGCCAACCAAAGCGAGAAACCGTAATGTAGTTCTGGATGATCAACATCTCTCCTGGAACCATCATCATTGAGATAAACAACAACAAGATGTATTTAGATCCATGGAAGTTCAATATAGACAGTCCGTAAGCGGCTAGAATACTTACAAGAAGCGTAACTGCTGTTCTTCCAACTGCTACGATTACTGTGTTTACAAAGTACCTAGCAAAAGGAGCTGTCTTGAATACTTCAACGTAGTTCTCTGGATGCCACTCTCTTGGAAACCATGTAGGAGGCGCCTTAACAGCCTCAGGGCCAGTCTTGAAAGAAGTAAGGATCATCCACAAAAATGGCATCAACAAGAAGATCATGCCGATACACAAGAAGGCGATTGCAAGAATGTTTAACAATAATTTCTTATTCTTTAGTGTCATTGCTCATACCTCCATCAATAGTGTGTGAACTTACTTGCAACAGCTTTCTGAACAACTGTTACGGCCATGATGATCAAGAACAGAATTACAGAAGCTGCTGATGCGTAGTGTACCTGTCCTCTTACGTAGAACATCTCGTAGATGTAATAAACCATTGTCATAGCGCTATTTGCAGGACCTGCTGTTCCATTAAAGAGTGCGAATATCTCTGTATAGAGCTTGAATGCGTAGATTACAGATACGATCAAGAGCATCCATAGTGTTGGAGACAATAGAGGAAGGGTAATCTTTCTGAATGTTCTCCAAGGTGTGGAACAATCGATCTTGGCTGCTTTATAAACTTGCTGATCAATACGCTTGAATCCTGCAAGAAGTACAACAACCTTGAATGCCAATCCATTCCAGATATAGAAGAATGTAACAACCCAGATCGCAAGGGATGGAGTTCCAAGCCAGTTGTATGAAACACCAAACATCTTCATCAGAAGATTGTTTACATATCCATATTCACTATGGAACAAAGTCCTGAATACAACGCCGATTGCAATAGTACTTGTAACATAAGGAATGAAGTAAACGGTCTGAAAGAATCCATAGCTCTTGGTCCTTGTGTTGATAAGTGCTGAAAATGCAATAGCCAATACCATGGATATAGGAAGACCTACTCCGAGAATTACAACAGTATTCTTCAATGCACTTCTGAAAACAGAATCTGAAAGAACATACTTATATGACTTCATGCCAAATCCTGTTCCGATTTCCATGATATAGTTGTAGTTCGAATAGAAGCTCATTCGAATGACCTTAATCAGTGGATAGATTACAAAGATGGAGATGAGGAGCAAAGCTGGTACTACATACATCCATGATTGAAGCTCCTTGAACCAAGGTCTTCTTGTAAGCTTGCGTCTAGCTGGAGACTTACTCATAAGCACAAACCTCATTCAAGCGCTTACCGCTTTCTGGGTCGAAGACGTAGAGAATTCCATATTTAACTGCAAGATTGAGCTTATCGCCTGTCTTTATCCTTCTGATAGTGTCAACAAGAGCTCTTACAGGAGTGCCATTAAGAGAGAAAGTAATGAGCTGGTCTCTTCCATGTACTTCCACCTCGTCGATCTCGACAGCAAACTCATCTCCGTCTGTAAAAGACTCAGCACGAATTCCAACAGTAACACGCTGATCTCCTGTTTCTGGCAAATCAATTGGCCATGGCTTCTGGCCCTCGAAGCATAATGCACCATCCTTGTATTCAGCTGGAATGACATTGATAGGAGGATTTCCAAGGAATGTAGCAGAAAACAGTACATCTGGCTTTAGATACATTTCCTGAGGAGAGCACTGCTGGATGAACTTTCCATCCTTCATCAAAACGATCTCGTCTGTGATGTTCATGGCTTCTTCCTGGTCATGGGTTACGAAGATAGTTGTAACGCCAGTTTCCTGCTGGATTCTACGAATCTCGGAACGCATCTCGATCCTTAGTCGTGCATCCAAGTTTGATAATGGCTCGTCTAGAAGAAGAACCTTTGGCTGTTTAACAAGCGCTCTAGCAATAGCAACTCTCTGCTGCTGTCCACCGGAAAGCTGTGCTGGCTTTCTGTTAATCAGACCATCGACTCTTGTGAGTCTTGCCATCTGGAGAGCTCTTTCCTTTGCCTCAGCCTTTGGAACCTTGATGTTCTCCAAAGGAAACATGATGTTCTGAAGAACTGTCATGTGTGGGTATAGTGCATAGTTCTGGAATACAAGTCCAATGCCTCTTTCCTCTGGCTCTAGATCTGTAACATCTTCATCGTCAAAAAAGATCTTGCCGCTAGTTGGTTTTTCTAGCCCGCTGATCAAATACAATGTAGTTGACTTACCACAACCTGATGGACCTAACAAACCAGTAAGCTTTCCATCTTTGATTTCCAGAGTTACATCATCAACAGCCTTGGTTGTTCCAAAATGCTTCGAAATGTTTTCTAGAAGGACTTTCATAATCCTGTTTCCTCCTCTTTTCCTTCAATGTCATCTATTTAACATTGTCTTTAGATATTCAATATTCCCTTCAGGGATAGCTGGGCTGATTGCAATTGGAGTTACTGAGATTCTCTTTGAAGCACAGATAGCCAAATCAGAATCAGTAACACCTCTTTCTAGGTCTTTCAAGCCGTTTTGAATGACACCATTGTCATTTGGAAAAGCAGCATCTCTATGAACCATTGAAAATGTTTTTCCAATCTCCCATGTCTTTCCATCGGCGCCTTGTGGCATGTTTATGTTCAGCATCACATCCTTAGATAGATTCTTCATGAATTCTTCTAGGTGTTCAGAAAGGAATCTTGCGACTGTGTAATAAATCTCGTTATTGCCATTCTCTGGCTTCTGAGCAGATATTGCGATAGCTTTATAGCCCCAAAGAGCGGCCTCCGATGCAGCTCCACATGTTCCGCTATATAGGATATCTATTGAAAGATTGAAGCCAGCATTGATTCCAGAAACAACAACATCTGGCTCGAAAGGAATGGCTTTTCTTCCAAGAGATGCCATGATGCAATCTGCAGGTTGTCCGTCAAAGCTGTATCTCCTGTTTTCGATCTCAACAGGAACATTGCCATTGGAAAACGATAGAGAGTGACTAGTCGAGCTCTTAGCCCCTGCGGGTGCGCAAACCCAAACCTCATGGCTGGCCTTGGTAAGTACTTCGTCCAAAGCCCTGATACCGATTGAACCAAAACCATCATCGTTTGTAAGCAAAATCTTCATTATCCGATAATCTCCTCTATTCTTGGCATTGCATCTCTAAAGGATAGGTATCCATCCTTTCCAAATTGTTCTCTGTTGTAATTTCTGCTATTGAGCATTCTTATATATGGAATGTTTATCTTGTCTGCTGTCTCGATGGCATATTCTGCATCGTCTAAAAGCACGCAATCCTGAGGCTGCAAGCCGAAGAATGCAGAGATAAGATCATATACTTTCGCATCTCCCTTTGACCAAGGAAAGTTACGTGTTGAAAACCATGCATCCATTGGAAGCTCGGAAAGGAAACGCTCTCTTACGATTTCAAGAACAAGAGGAGAGTTAGCTGAAAGAACACAAGTAAAGTAGCCTGCGTCCCTGAACGCTCTAACAACATCTGATGCGTTTTCTTTTAGAGTGACTCTATATCTATAATCATCAAGGGTTTCCTCTGTCAGTGCTTCAAATAGCTCTACTCTTGAAAGTGCGATGTCATATTCGTTCTGCAAGAGAGTGATCATTGCGGACACGCCTTCGTTTTCAAATACAGAGTTCAGTGTTTGGTCATATGAAATTCCATTTCTATCTAGAAATCTTCCACCGCATAAAGCCCAAGTGAAATCAGAGGAAATCAATGTCTCATCCATGTCAAAGACAGCAATTTTTCTTTTCATGATTTCCTCCATATCCAATCACTTTAAAAATTTTGCAATTAGATAAATTTTGTTTTTCTAAACATACATTAGAGTGGAATATTTGAGCTGTCAACAAATATTTTGCTTTTACAACAAATAAAATGTTGTTATTACAAAATGTTAACATTGAGTTAACAAAAAAAGGTGTAGAAAGGGTCGCTCTCTACACCAATATCCAACAAAAAAGTTTAGGCAATAATCAGTTCAATGTTCTTCGCCTTTATGAAATCTCTCCACTCTTTCGACAGTCCATCGTCTGTAACGATAGTATCGACATCGGCAAAGTTGCAGAAGAAACATTGAGTGACCTTTCCAAACTTGGAAGAGTCTACAAGAACAATTGTTTTCATTGAATTAGCGATAAACGATCGCTTTAGATTCATCTCATACTCTTGCACGCACATAAAGCCAAGATTCATCTCTACAGCATTTGGAACTACAAATGCCTTGCTGGCCCTGATCTTCGATACCATTTCAAGTGTCTCTGGGCTTTCGAATGTTTCTGTATCCGGATGGAAGAGTCCTCCTCCTAGATATAGTTTCTCAATTCCATGAGCCATTGCTTCAGAGAATATGTTATATGAAAAGCAATTAAGTACAATATCGATATTATCTGGAAGATTTTGCACCAATTGCGATGTTGTGGTTCCAGAGTCAACAAATAGAATATCATTTGGCTCTACTAGAGCTGCAGCAGCTTTACCTATCCTACTCTTTTCATCCCTCATCACAGGACTGCTTTTTGAGATGGTATATGGTCTATGGGCAATACATTCAGCGTTTGGATTGTAGATAGCAGCTCCATGAATCATTGTAACCATTCCACTGTCCTGCAACCCTCTTAGGTCTCTACGTACAGTCATCTCTGTTACATTTAGCATTTCCGATAGCTGCTTAATTGATGCTCCATTCTGTTGTTTAAGAATTTCAATAATGTTATTTAGTCTAATCTCTGTTTTCTTAGGTGCCATGATGGTGTCCTATAATTGGTATATAACTACTTTATTGTCACTTTTTGTGTTTTGTCTACTTTTTATTTTCTTTTTACAACATTTTTGTCATTTTAAATTGTATTTATAACAATTTGCAGTTTTTTAGCTATAAAAAAACAGCCATCCAATGTTGGATGACTGCGATAGTACTTATTTATATTAGAACTGCCAGCTATTGAACTCGAAAGGCTGAACATCAGGCTCGCCCTTGTCATTCTCTTCGTTCTTGCAATACTCAAGATACTCGTTGTAGATCTTCTTGATGTCCTCACCCTCAAGCTGAGGAATTACGCGAGAAGCCTCTGTTAGGAAATGAACTTCGTCTCTTCCCATCTCTCTACCCTTCTTTGTATGCAAATCATAAGCATAATCTGGAACCTCTGCACCACGTCCGTGAGCAAAGTCCTTGATAAGCATGTTCTTTACATTGTCAGAGCTTCTCTCTTTCTTCTGCTTACATAGATATCTGATTGCATGAACAAAGAACATTGGCTGGTCGCCATCGTTATATGGGAATTCCTGGCTGATCTTGAAGAGTGTGTAAATCAACTCTGGAGCATGAACATCACCAAATCCGATATCTTCAACGCTTATAGCTAGAAGTCTTCTCCATAGCTTCTCTTCAAATTGAGGGGATGTGATATACATTTCGTATGCAGCTGCAAGTGCATTGTGTTCCATACCCCTTCTGATGGATTTCTGTAACATTGAGATAATCTCATCACCTGAGATTCCGTTTCTAGTTGTGACCTGTGCCCATGGGTCATAAGACATAAACTTGCTCATAAAACTTATCCTTTTATGCCAGAGGAAGAAACTCCAGCAACAAAATATTTCTGTGTAAATACAAATAGTATGACAATAGGGATGATTGCAAGAGATGCTGCAGCCATCTGTACTGGGATATTGCCACCGCCACGAGCTTGGAAGAACTGGATCGCTGGAGTCAACATCTGGTTCTTTGGTGTGCTTATAAACAAATATGGATCCAAGAAGTTGTTCCAGATGTTTATAAACGAAAAGAGAACAGTTGTTGCAATAATTGGACCAGATAGTGGAATGAATATCTTAGCTAGTATTCTTGTATGTCCTGCGCCATCAATCTTTGCAGCTTCCGAGAAATCCTCAGGAATGGATGCAAAGAACTGACTTAGAAGCATAAGATAGAATACTTCTGTCATCTCTGGCAGTACGATTACCCACATTGAATCCAAGAGATGAATCTGTCTGAAGAATAGATATCTTGGAACCATTGTTGTCTCACCGGGGATCATGAGTGTTGCTAGCAATATTGCCATTACTATTCCAGACCCTCTGAATTTGATTCTGCTGAATGAATATGCAGCTGGAATAGTAACAATAAGTCTCAAGACGATTGTTACCAATACTGTCTTTATTGTATTCCAATACCAATTGAAGAAATATTGTCTATGGAAAACCTGACTGTAATTTGCACCTGTTGGCTTGAGGATCTCATAAATTGGCTTATATACATCGCCCTGAACTCTGAATGAGATCACGACCATCATCACGAGAGGAGCAATTGTAATCAATGCAAATAGCCAAATAACAATATAGAAGAGAACTCTTTTAAAGCTTACTTGTCCCATATGCGCCTCATTGTGTTAACGATCTTATTGATAAAGACAATGAAAATTGTCATGAATACACCTTCTGCAGCTGCATATGAATACTTTGAGTATACAAATGCATCGTTATAGATCTGCATTGAAAGAACTGTTGTAGTAGTTCCAGGTCCACCTGCTGTCAATGCCTGTATTACAGTGTAGTTCTTGAATGAATTGATGATTGTGATCGTCAATAGCATCCAAAGCGCAGGTCTGATATATGGAAGTGTGACATATCTTAGCTTTTGCCATGGTGTTGCACCTTCGATTTTAGCAACTTCATACAAATCTTCAGGAACATCCTGGAGAGAGGCCAAGACAGTTATTGTGTTGAACGCCACTGCCAAGAATCCTGCTATGATAGCAGTTAGCGGAAGCGCAAGATATTGGCTGGATAGCCACTTTGGTCCAGTAATCCCAATTGCCTTCAAAGCAAGATTCACTGGGCCCTTTGTTGGATTGAAAATGAACTTGAATACAATTCCAACTGCGATGATGTTTGTTACATATGGTAGGTAGAACATTGTCCTTACTGCCATTCTTGTTTTGAACTCCCTGTTTAACAGGAGAGCCAAGAAGAATCCAACAACCATAACAAACAATGTGTATAGGCAAGAGAATCCTACGCTCTTGGATAAAGAAGACCAGAATTCTGGATTACCTAACACATTTAGATAGTTATCAAGACCTCTGAAAGAGGTATCAGAGTAGGTTCTGATTGAATTTCTACCCAGGAAGCTTACCCAGATACCATATAGCATTGGATATAGCTTGAAAACAGCAAACATAGTGAGAAAAGGAAGCACTAGCATAATTCCAATTCTCTCTTCACGTTTTTGGTTTTTACTCAGAACCATTAACCTACTCCTTACGCTTGATTATTTTGAGTTCTTAATTGCTTCATTAACCTTTGTTACGATATTGTTGATTGTAGTATCGATATCCTGAAGGTCCATGAAATAAGCCTGCAACTCTGAGTTTGCAATTCTGTTGTACTCGTTAGCTGCAACACCTACGATATCGGACTGAGCAGCACCGAGGCCTGTGTTGATCCATGCATTGTACAAATCCTCAACAGTTACCTGTCCATTTGAAGCTTCTGCAATTGAAGAGAAAACCTGTTGCTGCTGCTCTTCTGTGAGAGTTGCAAGAGCTGGAATTCCCTTTTCATACTTCCACTGGTTTTCACCAAGCCATATTAGGTATGTGAAAGCTTCATTTGGGTGAGCTGCATTCTTGTTGATAGAAACGTAGCCAAGGCTGATCATGTTGTTGTTTCCGCCGTTTGGTGTTGATGGAAGTGGAGCAACACCATACTTCCAATCTCTTGGATAGTCTGTCTGGCTGTTTAATAGACGTGTGAACCAGTTGCCCTGAGGGAACATTGCAAGTCTGTCACCAGAGATTGCATAGTAGTTCCAGGAAGCGTTCTCGTTTACAACTTCATCAACTGGCATCTGGACCTTTAGTGTGTTTCCAAGATCATAGTACCACTTGATAGCTTCCCTGAATTCAGGAGCATCGAAGTTACATGTGCCATCTTCCTTGTATAGAGGAACATCCAACTGCTTTGCAGGAAGGATTGTCCATGGGTTCTCGATGTTCATATATGAGCCATAGATTCCCTCATCAAGGTTTGTAACCTTCTTAGCTGTCTCGATGTACTCATCCCATGTCCAAGAACCTTCTGGGTAAGCAACTCCTGCCTTGTCAAATAGATCCTTGTTGTAGAAGATACACCATAGCTCCTGCTTAGTAGGAACTGAGTAGTATGTACCATCTTCATCCTGAAGGTTTGCTCCCCAGATTCCCTTAGCATCTACTCCTGCAGAAGCGAAAAGATCATTGAGAGGAAGGAAGAAACCAGCCTCAACTCTATCCTGGTAGAACTTTGGTCCCAAAGATGGGATTACGTCAAACTTCTCTCCAGATAGAAGCCATGTGTTAAGTAGTGAATCGTGGTCTTCATCGTTTCCTGGAGTTGGGATAACTTCAACATGAATACCTGTTTCCTTCTCGAAATCAGCATTCATTGTCTTATACCACTCTTCATCAGCATAAGAAGCTCTACATACTGTAGTAACTACCTTACTTTCGGTCTTTGGTGCACTTTCCTTGCCACCGGAAGCAAAGATGGCAGCAGTCATTACTGTCAAAAGCATCAAAACGCTCAATAATCTTTTCATAAAAAAGCTCCTATTTATCTTTTTTTTGATTTGCCAAGATTTCTAGCACTCTTTCTCTATATGTTCTGTCTCTACCTTCCCATTCAGGAGAAACCATAGAACCTGTTGAGTAGAAGTAATCTTCATCTCTACCAAGCTGCTGTCCCATTAGAGTGTGCTTATCGATTGCATATTCAGGAATTTCTGGCTTTAGGTTACCTGCAGCATATTCCTTCATAATCCAGTTGTACATCTCATCAGAAGATCTATCCTTCTTGCACTGGCATAGATATCTGACAGCGTGGATAGCCAAGAGTCCTCTGTCTCCAGCTTGCTTGAATGTCTGTCTCATCTGATCTAGAACACCAACTGTAACTGCAGCCATTGGCTCAGCAAAACCAACATCCTCAACGCTGATAGTCTTTAGTCTGAACCAAAGATACTCTTCCATATCCTCGCTTGTGATTAGCATTTCGTATGCTAATGTGCATGCATTCTCTGGATGATTTCTCCTGATTTCCTTCTGAAGTGCGGAAATAACCAAATCAGCAGCAAGGCCTGAACGTGTCTGGCACTTTTGCCAATGATCATAAGGATACTGTGACATAAAATATACTCCCTCAAATAATAAAAATGTTGAAAAAACAATCATAGTTGTTTTACATTTTCATTACAATATTTTTTGTATCATTGGAAAAACTGGTTTTCACAACAAACAAAGCCCCAACTTATAAGCACTTTGGAAATATTATTTCGAATTAGTTTCGAACAAATTTGTTAATATTGTTGAAATATTTCCTTATTGCAATTTGGATTATAAGCAATAAATCGTTTTCATAGCTATATTATTTATGCTCAAAAACTTTCGAAAAAGTCTCATTTTATATTTCCGTTTATTTCTCTTTAATGATATGCTTTTCTATGTAAATGATTCACGAGAAAGAAATAGTCAATGAACCGCAAGGTAAGATAAAGATTCATCTGTCTGAAAATGCTATTGCAGCATCTCCATTCTCCATTGCTCGCATCAAGCAAGGAGGATATGGACTATTGGAAAAAGACTTCTGGATTCAGAGAGTTGCCAACAGAGGATTCCATGTATTCTTTGTAACCCTTTCTGGAATGGGAGAGATCATACTTGAAGATGGGACTGTATTAACACTAAAGAAAGGCGACGGCTTTATCTCATGGGCAACTGGACAAGCTCACTACGAGCACACTATCAGCGAAGAGCCATGGGAGATGGTATGGATCACTATTTGGGAAGACTCTCCTCGATTAAAACCAACATCCCTTGATTGGGAACTAAGAGAGGTAACGGAGAACAATTGCAATCTCTTGAAGACTGCGATCAATAACATTATTGAAGAAGATTCCTACAACGACTCAAAGAGCGTTGAGGCAATAACATGCCATGAGGCATTGTTCTTGATATATCTAGAGCGAGCATTCGGAATAACAGAAGATGCAGAGCACTCCCATCATAGAGCAGAGCTTGCTACTCTTTGGAAGAAAGTTGCAAACGAACCTAATGAACATTGGACGCTTAAAAAGCTATCGGAAGTATCTGGATTTTCAAAGGCACACCTAACTCGCCTATGCCACCTGTTGTATGACAAAAGCCCAGGCAAGATCGTATCTGAACTTTTATTGAAACAAGCGCGAATATATCTAAAGAACTCAGATCTAACTATTGGCGAGATATCTGAAAGACTGGGATTTTCTTCTGTTGCATCTTTCTCTACTGCTTTCAAGGATTACACAGGCATGTCCCCTAGGGAATACAAGAAAGACAAAACCTATCAAACAGATAAGACAGACCTATTCCATCCATAAATGAAAAACACCAGAAAATCATAGAGGACTATCTGGTGTTTGCTTTTCTTATATTGTCTCAAATTGAACAGATACTGTAGCAGTATATTCAGCAACAGGAAGATTCTCGTTCTTATTCCACACAACAGCTATACTCATCAAAGGTACTGCAGGAACTGGAGTCTTGGTGTCATCATATGTAAACAGAAATGAGCATGGCTCTCCTCCTACTGTAAAAAATTCATTTACAGCCTCTACATTAAAATGATTAGAAGAAGCATCTCCGCCATACAAAACCTGCTTCAAAGAAATATACTGCACCGTAGATTCATAAATACTACCATTTGCAAGAGTTGCACTAAATGGAGTTGCTGAATAAGTAACTTTTATATTGCCTGCATAGCGTGCAATGTTTGTTTGAGAGACCTTAAAATAAACAGTTACATCATTTGTGAGTAGATCTAGGGTATCGCCAGAAAGAGTTAGCGTATTACCTTGTTCTACTTCTGTAGCAAAATTCTCATCAGTACTAGCAGAGAATTTGAATGTAGGTTCTTGTTCATTATTTATTGTTAACTTCAAGTTGAGTGTAGTATCTGTAGCAAACAATGAAACAGATAAGACTATCAAAATGATAATACAAAACCCCTTCTTCATAATCCTTTACACCTAATCTTTAAGTCTCACGTCTTACTGTACTAGAAAAGAAAACACCAGAATTGCATTTAATAACAATCTGGTGCTTGCAGATAGATTTAGAATAGCTATCAAACGCTCTCAATTTTCACAGAAACAGAAGCGCTATATTCTCCCGCAGGAAGATCCTTATTTTTATTCCAAGTAATGCATACTACTTGTAAATCTGTATTTTCAGGAATTGTTGTGGAAACATTTTCATCTCCATATGTGAAAATAACAACAAAAGGCTCTCCGGATGTATGCCCTGCTGCATTCTCTGGCTCAGCAGTGAATGTCCTAGTCTCACCAGTACTTAATGTGTCTTGATAATGAGACACCATTCCAATACCTGATGGGGAAACCTTATAAGAATCAGCAGAAGCACCAACAGTAAAAGAAGGCTCAAATGCAGTAGCAGAATATGTAACCTTTACTTTTCCCTTGTAGCGAGTCAAAGCATTCTGAGTAACTTTACAATAAACTGTAGTAGTCTCATTTAACAAACTAGTATATGGAACAGCAATTGTTGAACCAACAGCTTGATAACTTCCATGCTCTGGCACAATTCCGTTATCTGATAGAGCTGCCATAAATGAGAATTTAGGATCAGCAACTGGAACAGTAACTTTCAAGTTAACTGAACCTGTTAAGTATTCTGATTCTGTTGCAAACACTGAACCTATTACGATTGCTAGTAAAAATAGCATTGTTAAAATCTTCTTCATAATAATCATTCCTAATAACAAAAATTTGTTATGTTCCCCTTTTTTGAGTTTATAAGCTTCCTAATTAGAAAGCTTGCATAGAGTTACACAAAGTAATTTTACAAGTCAAGAGTTCGACTTATATGATTTTAAAGACGATTTTTCGATTTTTGTCAAAAATCTTTTTTGTGCAAATTTAGGTCGTGAAAATGATATGCGTTTTTCTATTTTATTATTTCATATAATACAAGTAGTTAGGTATAGATAACTTAGAATTTATGAACCGATTTTGGCTTTGTTCAGTATTGAAAATGAATTTTTTTGATGGTTGAAAAAAGTTCAAAAAAAATGGAGTAGACATGCTTTTTTCATTAATCTACTCCAAATTAAGGATTAAATGCCCTCAAACATATTGTCTTTGACTTCGCCTTCGTGCATTAGTGCATTGCCTTTTGCAATAACATATCGCAGTTTGTTTCCATTCCTAACTACGATATCTGCATCAAAGCCTTCCTCGATTCTACCCTTTGAGTGGAACTTCATAGCACGAGCCGGGTTCTCTGTTACAGCCTTGTATGTGCTAGCTCTATCAAAACCATTGTCGATGATCTTCTGTACATATACATCCAGCTGAGCTATGCTACCAGCGCCCATACCAACGATAGCTGTTCTATCCTGATTCCATTTAGGGAACGAACCATTGGAATCTGTAGAAAGAGTAACTGTGTTTGGATATCTTTCGAGAAGACGAATAGCTTTGTCATCAGTATCACGAGAACAAGTAAGATCTATGTGGCCTCCCATCTCTAGCCAACTAAGAGCCTGTTCCATATGGCCTTCCATATGTGTTGGATAGAAGTGGCTGATAGGAATTGGGGATGTAGAATGGATCTCAAATAGCTGTTCGATTCCCAAAGAATCTGCACCAACATGAATGTGTACCAAACCTGCCTTATGGCTCATAAGGCTTGCAAGTCTCACTTCAGATGCCAAACGAAGGATCTCTGCTGTTGTTGGGAAAGAGCATCTATGATCTGCAACAGCAATCTTTGTTCCAATTACCTCGTTGATCCAGATAATATCATCAGCAACATTTCCTGTTAGTGTAACAGTTGGTACTTGATAGCTACCTGTTAAGCAATATGCACTAAGGCCCCACTCTTTAAAGCCCTGTATTTTAGCAACAAGATCCCTGATTGTGCGTGTATAACCATCGGTTCCAAGTAGTCCAACAATAGTAGTAACACCTGCAAGTGCTATCTTCTTTTCCTCTAGTGGTGGAACTCTAGATAGCATTCCATCTTCGCCGCCGCCTCCGATAGCGTGTACATGTCCATCGATAAATCCAGGATGAACGATCTCGCCTTGGCAATCAATCACTTCAAGATTCTCAAGCCTTAGATCAATTGAGTCAGAGACCAAAAGAATCTTCTCTCCTCCAATCAGGATGTCCTTAATGCCAACATGCTCGGGACAATACAGATCACAATTTTTTAATAAAATCATTGCGCCCTCCCAAAACGAAACAAAACTTAACAGGAATTATAATCACTTTGACTTGTCACTAACTAGTGGATTTTCTTCTTTTTCTGAAGAAAGAAAAAAGACTGTAAAGCGCCACTTTGTGACGTATTACAGCCCTTTTGACTTACTTAATATTTCTTGCTAGTTATTAGTTAATTGTATATAGATCGATGTTGTCGATATAATCGAGTCTTGTCTCATCGTCTACGATTTCATGAAGAGGAACCTTTTTTGTGAACATTACGGATGCTTTCAAGATAACCTCTCCTTCATCATTTCTAGACATGGTTAGGTTTCTAATGTACATACCATCGTGATCGAGCTTGCTTGTAAGTTCCTTGAAAGCAAGGTGATGCTTAGTCATGTTAACAACGATAGTTCCAGCAGCTGAAGAAACAACCCTAAGTTTCTTCCAGTGCATGATCACCTGAACGATAATCATCAATGCAGTTGAAAAGAAACCCAGAACATACATTCCAGCACCGAGTGCTATACCAATACCTACTGTTGCCCATAGTCCTGCTGCTGTTGTAAGACCTACAGCATTGTCCTTTCTGATGTAGATTACACCACCACCAATAAATCCAATTGCTGTTACAACGCCAGCTGCAATACGAGAAGCATCCAAGCTTATGCCATCAACGACGATTACATCAAAGAAGCCATACTTTGAGACGATCATCATCAAAGCAGAAGCCATACATACGATAATATGAGTTCTGAGTCCAGCACTCTTCTGTCTTTTTTCTCTCTCAAGTCCTACGAGAGCACCACAAATTGTTGCTGAGAGCATTCTTAGCAAGTAAACAACTTCTGGATTTACATCATAATAAGTCAACATAAACATACTCCAATCAGACGAATCATTTTAACAGTCTTTTTGAATAATGGAAGAGGAAATTTGCATTTCCTCATATTTTGTGGTGCATTTTGACCATTTGGGTAGAAATACTCTTAACGATAACAGCCAACAGATAAATACAAAGATGCACAACTACAATGCTTGCACCTGTTGGCCATGAAAGAACATATGAAAGGACAAATCCTATAAAGAATGCGATCTCTGATTCCACTGCTGATGCTATAGTAACACTCTTATATGTCTTGAATAGCTTCATTGCACTCAAAGATGGGAAAATGATCAAGCTCGAGATCAACAATGAGCCTAGGATTCTCATTCCAATTACAATCGTTAGTGCTGTAAAAATTGACAACAAGAGCGTATAACGCTCTGTCTTTATTCCTGTTGCTTTTGCAAATGCAGGATCAAATGTCGTTATATATATCTGGTTGTAAAACAGGATATATGTTGCAAGAGTAAAGATTGAAAGTATGATACTGATCCAAGCATCACTTTTTGATACTGATAGAATCGAACCAAATAGAAATGCATTGAGGTCCGTATTCACACCTGCAACGCTTACTGCTATTACACCGAGAGCAAGCGCGCTAGATGAGATAAGAGCAATATAGCTGTCACCACCCTTACTTTTCTCCGAAAGGTGCAATAAAAGAAATGCTGCAATTACTACAACAGGAATCGTTACCACCATTGGTGAGACAGATAATACTGCAGCTATTCCCAATGCACCAAATCCTACGTGCGAAAGCCCATCTCCGATCATGGAAAATCTTCTTAGAACCAGACTCAATCCTATTAAGGAGGATGTTAAAGACACCAATAGACCTGCGACCAAGGCTCTAAGCAAAAATGAGTAGCTGAAGATATCAACAAGTGCTTGATGCATGTCCTGCCTCCTTCAAGAACTCCTTTCCAAGTTCTGACTTGAAGTAATCATCTTTCTTTCCAAAGAAA
Organism: uncultured Spirochaetales bacterium; assembly: GCA_934276485.1. Taxonomy (GTDB): domain Bacteria; phylum Spirochaetota; class Spirochaetia; order Sphaerochaetales; family Sphaerochaetaceae; genus Ornithospirochaeta. The sequence continues at coordinate 26,990 of CAKQTE010000081.1, forward strand.
TATGTTCCATGAGATATATGCAAAATAGTGCGAGCATCGTTCAAAGCTGGGTGTATATCATGGGTGATCATCATGATCGTTATCCCTTTCTTGTTCAATTGATCAATCAGATGATATAGCTCGCTTGTGGTCTTTGGGTCCAATCCAGTAACTGGCTCATCCAATAAAAGTAGTTTCTCTGTTGCCATCAAAGCACGTGCAAGCAATACTCTTTGTTTCTGACCACCAGAGAGCTCTTGGTACGATGATTTCCTTTCATCCTCCATACCTAGTAGCTCTAGGTTCTTTTCTGCTCTGGATTTTTCTTTATCCGAATAACCAAAGAGTCTTTTATGTCTATTGAGGCATCCTGAAAGTACTACTTCCATAACAGAGGATGGAAAGTCACTTTGAATGCCAGCACTTTGTGGAAGATATCCAATATCGCGATTGGAGAAGTTCTTATGAAAGACAATCTTTCCCTTTATTGGCTCCACTAGGCCCAGCAATGTCTTTATGAAAGTAGACTTTCCAGACCCATTTTCACCAACAATACATAAATAGTCGCCAGAATCTACAGAGAAGGACAGATGTTCAAGAATAGGAGTTCCTTCATATCCTAATGAAAGATCATTTCCACTGATAAGAGTCAATTCAACACCTCCTTCAACACTTCCAGATTCTTTCTCATGATCGTTATATAGTTATCTCCTGAGCGGAAACTATCAGAGGTTAGGTTATGCATGGAATTGAATGTGCGAACCTTTGCACCACTTTCTGATGCGATAGTGGATGCAACTAGAGGAGAGCCAAATTCAATATCAAGTACATATCCAATTCCAAGCTCTTTGATCTTGCCTATCAAGAAAGCTATTGTCTTGGCACTTGGCTCTGTTTCTTCTGCGCACCCTGGAAATGCTGCATAGTAGTCCAAGCCATATTCCTCTACAAAATACCTAAGAGGGAATCGAGAGCCAAAGATCAATGTCTTATGTTTGGAAGATGCAACGACAGAACGAAAATCTTCATCCAGTGTCTTTAAGTCTTGTATGTAGCTATCACAATTGGACTGAAGTTCACTCTTTTTCTCTGGATAGATATCGATCAATGTTCGAGTTAGGTTTTCAACAATTTCCATCTCGTTTATAGGGCTAGTCCAAACATGCTCGTCTATCTCGTCTTCGTCTTCCTCATCGACAGTCATTCCTTCCTTTTTCTCTTCCTTATAGAGTTTGACTTGATCTATGAGTTTGAAGGTTTGAACGTTTTTATCGAGGCTGGAGAGGATAGTATCGACCCAAGCATCACTCTCGCCTCCTGCATATACAACAAGTTTTGCATTCGAGAGCGCTATCATATCTTTAGGCGTTGGCTCATAGTGGTGGCTCTCCGAGCCAGGAGGCAATAGCATCGACACATTATCATCCCCGCCCATGACAGCTCTCACTGCATCAAAAGAAGGAAAATCAATTGCTATGATATCCTTACCTGTGTCCTTGTTTGCACATGCGACCAATAGAGGGAGAATTAACAGGAGAATAAGGAGTTTTCTCATTTATTCTTCCCCCTACACTCTGCGCATATTCCATCCAATGTAGAGGATGCAAGAACATTGAAATCGAGCTTTGATTGCAACAGAGATTCAATCTTTTCGCTGTCTTTTTCACTTATGTGCTCAATGCGTCCACATCTTGTGCACCTAATGTGCATATGTCCAGGACACTCTTTGCCACTATATTGATATAATGCTTGTCGCTTTGATGTAGGGCATTTCTTTAACGCGCCTTCATCAACAAGACTACTCAAAAGCCTATATAAAGTGCTTTGAGCAACAGAAGGAAGTGCTTCTCCGATTTCTTGAGCAGAGAAGCAACTTGATTTGTTATTGGAAAAGAAAGCTAGAACTTCCTTTCGTTGGTTAGTATCGTATTTCACGAAAAATGAGAATAATTCTCATTTTGATTTATGTCAATCATCCTCGCGAAACATTGCACTTGATAGATATCTGTCCCCTGTATCCGGGAATATGATAACAATGGTCTTGCCCTTGTTCTCTTCTTTCTCGGCCTCTCTTACAGCAGCTGCAAGAGCAGCTCCTGATGAGATACCTACCAATAGTCCTTCTTTCCCAGCAACCATGCGTCCGAATGCAAATGCCTCTTCGTCTCCTACGCACTCTATTTCGTCAATTATTGATCTATCGAGAACAGCAGGAACAAAGCCTGCTCCTATTCCCTGTATCTTATGAGGTCCAGCCTGACCGCCAGAAAGAACAGGAGATGTTCTTGGTTCGACAGCTACAACCTTGATATTTGGATTCTTTTCCTTGAGGTATTTTCCACATCCTGTGATCGTACCGCCTGTGCCTACTGCAGAGATGAAGATATCTACATTGCCATCTGTATCATTGTAGATTTCAGGACCAGTTGTCTTGTAGTGAGCAATAGGATTTGCGTTATTTACAAATTGTCCTGCAATGATAGCATTTTCTATTTCTTTCTTTAGCTCTTCTGCTTTAGCAATAGAGCCTTTCATTCCATCTTTTGCTGGTGTAAGTACAAGCTTAGCACCATACGCCTTGATGATGTTCCTTCTCTCAATGCTCATTGAGTCTGGCATTACAAGAATCGCCTTGTAACCGCGAGATGCTGCGATGCTTGCTATACCAATGCCTGTGTTTCCGCTTGTTGGCTCTATGATAGTTGTGTCTTTATCAATAAGACCACGATCCTCGGCATCTTTTATGATGCTAAGAGCTACTCTATCTTTAATAGAGCCAGCTGGATTGAAAGATTCAACTTTTGCAATCAGTCGAGCTTTCAAACCAAGTGCGGATTCAATATTCGACAGCTCTAATAATGGAGTTGATCCGATCAATTCTGATGTGTTTTTGTATATCTTTGCCATATGAACAAAATAATACAAAATTCAGAAAGTGATTATATGATCTCAGGCTTTTTCGTTAAATCTTTTAGAGTTAGTTCTTTTAAAAAAGTATTGATTTTTTCCTCTAATCCTTCCCAAACCCACATGAAGCTTTCTTCGTTTGGACTTAATTCACTTTGGTGATGTAGAGGTGCAACAGGCGCAATACCATTCTCTGCAATATCTACAATGTCGTAGACTGTGATAACCTCAGGATCGATTTTCAATCTATATCCACCATGCTTGCCTCTTACGCCTTCAACAATACCTGCTGCACATAGTGGCTTGAATATTGTTTCAAGATACTTTTGTGAAAGACATTGCTTTTCAGCAATCTCTTTTAGAGTAATGAATGCTTCCTTTTCCTGGCGTGCAAGTTCAACTAGAACAGATAGTGCATATCTTCCTTTAGTAGAAATAAGCATGTTCAACTCCCCCCTTTCGAGAATACGCATACTTTAGTATTTAAGGATTTCTTTGTATGACCTATATTAATATTTCAAATATCAACAAAAGGCCATCGATAACTAATATAGTCCTAGTTTTAAATACTTTGTCAACTAAAAAATCAACACTTGTTCAAATAATGTCATCAAGTTGTTACACAAAACATCCAAAAACAGCAATAACTATTAATAATGCAAAGAGATAATGTATAGCATTCAATACAATTTCACTTGTTTTTGTTATAGAAGTTGTCATTCGTTTGAAGTTGCTTTAACATCACAATATGTATAACGAAACAATCGAAATGATCAAAAAAAGAAGAAGCGTGCGTTCTTTTTCCGATAGACCTATCGAGAAAGAAACACTCGATGAATTGAAGCGCTTAACACTCCGTGCCCCCAGCGGAGGGAATATGACAATGTATTCGATCATCGAAGTCACAGATCCAGAGATAAAGCTTCAGCTAAGTTATATCTGTGACAATCAGCCAATGATTGCCAAGGCTCCTGGAGTATGGGTATTCCTAGCAGATATGGAACGATGGTATTCATGGATTAGAGATGGCGGATCTGAGGAAAGAATTGGCAAGAATGCAAGAAAGCCCGGCATCGGGGACTTTCACCTAGCAATGCAAGATGCAGTCATTGCAAGCGAAAATGCTGCAATTGCAATGGAAGCTCTTGGCATGGGCTCATGCTTCATCGGAGACATCATTGAAAACTACGAGGAATTGCAGAAACTGTTGGATCTTCCAAAATATGCCTCTCCTGCAAGTATGCTCATATTCGGCTACCCTAAGTCAGCGCCAAGAGGAGCGCAGACATTGCGTCCTGAGCCAGAGTTCCTCTTTATGGAAAATGGCTATCATAAGCAATCTGTTGACGAGTGCTCCCAGATGTATAAGGAGCATGAGAATAGCTACAGAGAGAGAAAGATCCTGCCTAATGACAATACAGGAACATATGCTGACTACTATTTCAACAAGAAATATTCAAGCGCATTCATGGATGAAATGAATCGCTCAACAGCACTATTTCTCTCTCGTTGGTGTGACGAAGACACCAAATAATCTACTTTAGATCCATAGCCAAATCTGGGTGATTTGTAATCAGTCCATCAAGTCCCCAGCTTTTGCATGATTCCATATCATTTCTTTCGTTTACTGTCCAGACATTAACACCAACGCCACTTTTATGGCATTCATTAACTACATCTTGATCAATAAGCTTAAATGATGGATGGTAGCACTCAAAGCCAACGTCCCCTAATTGAAAGCCAATGTTATCGATACGAGGAGAATCAATAAGAGCACCAACCGGAAGTGATGGTCTAAGCATCTTCATCTTCATTATTGATAGCCAATTGAATGATGAGAAGATTACCCTATCTTGATAGTTGAATCTCTCAACAAGTCTCAGTGTCTTCTCTTCTATTCCAGGATAGTAAGTAGGTGCGGTTTTCAATTCAATGTTTGTAAAGACATTTGTCTTTGAAACATAATCCAAATACTCTTCCAAGGAAGGAATTGGTGTAAATCCAAACTTATCATTCTTGGTCTTACCTGCACATATTTTCTCAAGCTCAGAGCGAGTGTAATCAGAAACAACTCCCTCAACGCCTGCTGTTCTAATCAACTTCTCATCATGAATGATCATTACCTCTCCATCTCTAGAAAGATGAACATCCAACTCTATTCCATCACATCCAACTTCTACTGCAGACTTGAATGCAAGCATTGTGTTCTCAGGATATTTCCCGCTCCAGCCACGGTGTCCAATAATCTTCATGTTTTTAATTATTGTCAAAATATCTTGCGTTGCAATAAGAAAAGAATCGATTATGACAAAGTAGCTGCAATATAGCGAAAGACTCCTTCCCGCGTTGAAAAGTCATAGATTGAATTCTGCTCTGAGAAATATCGCTTGATCTCTTTTTCAGATATCTCTTGATGCGTGCGTGAATCTTCTGCATAGCCTGTTCGTGCAATTGTCCAAGGATCCTGCTTATGGGTGATTTTCTCAAGTATTCGCCCACTATACTCGCCAAAGGTTGTTACAACCAGGTCAATGATCTTAATCTCTTTGTTGGTAAGTTCTACCTCATTATTTTCAATTAAAACAAACCGATCATCATCAATAGGATTATATTTGAAGTCTTTGAACATATCATAAACCTTTGGATATACAGGTCCATGAATCCAAGCCTGGCATCTTTCTTTGAACATTGGTTTTTCATTAAGCGCATATGACATGCCTTGGATGAAATAAAGTAGCTTTTGTAGCGAAAGTGGCGATACTTCTTCAAGCTCATCAAAAACACAAGCTATTACTTTTATCATCTTTTGAGATACTGCAAATTGCTTTTCGAGCATCTCTATTGCTGTTAGCGCTTTAGCAAAAGCAGGAGGCGCTATTTTCTCTTTGTTCTTCATTAATTGTTCTTTCACAAAAAGAGGAGAAGACAAGGCTCTTCTCATGATACAGGAATACTCTTTTGAAGGGATTTGACCTAATAGATATCTCGTGATTGTAATCTCACCAAAACCAAGAGCCAAAGATAATGGCGCCTTGCCTATATTATAGACTCTCATCAACTTTTCAATCTCTTCTACTGAGATAATACATTCATATTTTCTATATTGCTGATCAATTTCTTTCACATTCAAATCTATTAGGCCTGCAATATTCATATCACTACCACACTCATTACATGTTGCGACAGTAATTATAAAAGGATATTCGACACCTTTTATGTCCTTAACGATATTGCGCTTCGAAAGAGTGTATTTCGTTGTTTTTCTGCATTCTGTACAAAAGTCTTTTCCACTATTGATTGACATATGATTATCTCCTCTAGGCGTTCATTATTTGAAATAATACTTAATAGGATGTTTCTGCTCATGAAACGATACAACAATTACATATGAACGTTCTAATTTGTTGATTTTTATATATAGCGATACTGTCCTTTCAGCATTTCCTATTCTTTCAAGTAGCCTTACATCTTTCCCAAAGACATACAATCTCTCGTACTCAAATCCAGCATGCTCGTTCTTCAATATCATTGCAAAATCATCCACCTCAATACTCAATAGGATGTTTTTTGTCTTTTCCTCATCGATGATGTAATCAATGAATAAACTCAAGTTGTCTTGCCGGTTTCCATTCAGTTCTATTCGATATCTATTAATTCGAATTGCTCTTTTCACATCTATCAAATATCTATATCATCTCTCGATACATACACTGTTTAAACCTGCTTTATTTTATGATAGGTTTTTTCAAAAAGTCTATCACTATATTGCTATTTGTCAATACACATAGCCTTTTATATCGTCAAAATGACGCATACGAAAACAAGAATTCAACACAATTCTTCACACGAGAAATGTTGCATCCACTAGCGCTAAAGTTTATCTTTATATCTATGTACAATAGACCATCGATGTTCCAAGGGCGAAATGGATCAGACCAGCTATCTGTATTCTTGGTATTTCTTGCCCTTATTTTAGTTATTATCTATCCCTTCTTTACTCTAAGTATTGTAAGGTTGATCCTTATTATCATTGCATTAGCACTATGTGGCATAGCACTCTTTAGAATGCTATCGGAGAATGTTGCAAAGCGTCGTTATGAAAACGAACGCTTCTTATCCTTATTCAGGAAGAAGAGCTCTTCTTCACGTGTTGATGATGCAACATTCAAGGAAGCTAATGCAAAAGATGAAAGAAAAGCCAAAAAAGAAGAGATAAAAAGAGAAAAAGAAGAGAAGAAAGCAGAAGAGAAGCGCATGAAAGAGGCAAAGAAGGAGAATATGAAGACATATGCTTACTTCAATTGTCCTAAGTGCAAAACAGAGTTGAGAGTTCCCAAGGGAAAGGGAAAGATTCTTATCACCTGTCCTAAGTGCGGAGAGAAATTCGAAGAGAAGACCTGATATGTTTGGATTTGTAGTATTGAATAAAACAGACGCAACTGAAGAGGAAAAGGCTCTTTATAAGGCTCACTATTGTGGACTATGCCATGTTCTTGATGAAAAGTATGGCAGAAAGGGCACCATGACTCTCTCTTACGATATGGTTTTTCTGAATCTTTTATTAGAGGACCTATATAACGAAACTCCTATAAAAGGTAGCGAAAGATGCAAGCTCCATCCTTTGAAGGAGCATGACTACCAATATTCTGAAGCTACAGGATACTCTGCAGATATGCAGATGCTCCTCTCCTATTACTCATTTTTGGATGATTACAAAGATGAGGGAAAGGACGAGAAGAAAGTAAAGGAATACCAAGCTGCAACCGATCGCTTATCTGAACGCTTTCCAAGACAGGCAAAAGCCATGAAAGAACGCCTTGCAGAGCTTGATGAGCTAGAGAAAGCGAACACAAAGGAGCCAGAGCGCTGTGCTTTGGTATTTGGACGCTTACTAGGAGAAGTCTTTGCACGCGAAGACAATGGATTTTTTTCAGCTGACCTTAGAGCACTAGGCTGTGCTCTTGGTAGATACATATACCTATTGGATGCTTGGACAGATAGAAAGAAAGATGAAAAGAAAGGTCTATTCAATCCTTTGAAACCAGAGACTACCAGAGAAGAGATGGAAGCCATGCTTCTTGATGCCGCCTCTGCTGCATCCATTGCATTCGAGCGTCTTCCTCTCGATGACAATCTATCTGTATTGAGAAACATTCTTTACAGTGGAATTTGGTGCAATTTCCGCGATAAGGAGAACGCAACAGATGAATAATCCTTATGAAATCCTTGGCTTGAATCAAGGTGCATCGGAAGACGATGTCAAAAAAGCCTACAAGCAACTAGCTAAGAAATATCATCCAGATGTTACTGGAAACGATCCTGCGGCTGCAAAGAAGATGCAAGAGATCAATGCTGCATATGATGCGATCATAAACCACAAGGATAGTGCTAATACATATGGCTACAATAGAAATGCTTATTCATCATACTCAGGATATGCTAATCAACAGAGCTATGATGAGTTTGCCAACGAGCTTCAAGCTGCGATGAACTACATAAACGCGCGTCGTTATATGGAAGCCCTTACAGCTCTTTCTGGAGTTCCAGAGAACAAGCGAAGTGGTAAATGGTATTACTTGTCAGCAGTTGCAAAGGGCTACTCCGGAGACACCCAAGGCGCAAGAGCCGATATAAAAACAGCACTTGCTAAAGAGCCTAACAATATGAGCTACAGAGCATTCCAAGACAGGCTTAACTCTGGCACATCGCATTACACATATTATTCAAATGCCAACTACTCACGTGGTGGAAACGCATTTGTAGAGTGTTGTTTGCCAACAATAATACTGAATCTATTCTGTAATTGTTGTTGCTAGCCAAGACGAGCCATCATCACTTCCCGAGCAAAGCGTCCTAGATAGCTAGGCGCTTCTTTTAAACTCAAGGAACTTGCTCCTACGAGTATATGGCAATATACATTCAAGCTACCTGCAAGAATATAGTTCATGACTATCTCAGGATGCTCTCCCAGCTGGGAAAGAAACTCTCCTGGGAATGCCTTGATATATTTCTCGCCCCTCAAAATAGCTTGATTCAAAGCAAAACCTGTGTGATCAAGACTGATTAGCTTCTTGTAGAACTCATAATCCTTTTCCAGGAATTCAGAGATCATGACAAATGCTTCTTCTGGATTCTTGATTATGCTTTGGATATCGAGAGAGTTGAGTTTATCAGCAAGCTCATCAACTATCGAGAGCGCAATCTGTTCCAACACTCCAGATACATCCTTATAGTGCAGATAGAATGTTCCTCTGTTGATATCTGCACGCTTCACGATATCAGTGACAGATATCTTATCAAAAGGCTTTTCCTCAAATAGATCCAAGAATGCCTTTCGGATCAAGGCTTTCGATCTCAAAGCGTTTTTGTATTCCCCTCTCTTAGTGTCCATTTTCTAGCCCAAATGCGAAAGAGCATATTCAATTGCTCTTTCAAGTCCATCATCTTCAATATCTGTTGTCACATAGTCTGCAACAGCTTTTAATGCCTCCGAACCATTTCCCATGCTGATTCCAAGACCTGCGTATTCAACCATCTCCATATCGTTAGCGCCATCGCCAATTGCGACAGCAGAGGATTTATCCTGTCCTAGATATGATAGCATATGGTCAATGCCACTTGCTTTTGTAAGCTCTGTCAAAACAAGTTCAGCCATCATACTCTGTGGGAGCCCTACTGTATTATCTACAATGGTATAATTGCTATCGATATTCTTCTTAACATCGTCCATGTTATCTCTAGTGACAAAGAACATGCACTTGTTGATAACCATATCAGAAGGAAACTCTTCAACAATTTGCATATTAGGAATGTCCAGGCGACCACCGACATACTTATCGAGAGAAAGCACCCACATATCATAAGCAAGGGACGAAAAGAATGTTCCCTTATCTGTTTGAACAAATAGTTCCAAACCATACTTGGATGCAAAAGACAGCACATATTCTTTCTCACTTTGATTGAATTGTCTTTTGTAGACTTCCTTTCCTTTGTACTCAACGTAGCCACCAGCGGAGAACACACCTCCATCAAACGAAATCTCGTCAAGTCTAGGGTCTAGCTCTGGAAGGCCTCGCCCTGTGCAAAGAAATAGTCTATGTCCAAGGCTTTGAGCCTTCAGCATTGCCCTCTTTGCACTTTTGGGCATTCCCTTTCCGAAGGGAAGAATGGTTCCATCTACATCAAAGAAGAAGTTAATTACCATATTGCTTTCCAATGAATTTAAAGCCTGCACTCAAGAGAGCATCCTTGATCTGCTGAACATGCTCAGAGTTTCTTGTCTCCATCGTAACACGTAGCGTACACGCATTAACGGTCTCTTCGTTTCCTGTTTTGTCATGGAAACAACCAATGACGTTAGCGCCCATTCTTGCGATGATTGATGATACTTCCAATAGCTGTCCTGGCTTATCCATAAGCTCTATTGTGATATCAGCAATACGACCTTCCTTGATAAGAGCTCTATTGATCACTCTCGAAAGAATAGTTACATCAATGTTTCCACCTGAGATCAAACAAACAGTCTTCTTACCATCCAAATCAAGGCGCCCAGACATTGCGGCTGCAACAGATACAGCGCCCGCGCCTTCAGATACGAGCTTCTGTTTTTCCATGAGCTCTAGCATTGCTACAGCAACTTCGTCCTCGCTTACGGTAATGATCTTATCTACATATTTCGATACAAGATCGAATGTAAGATCCCCAGGCTCTTTAACAGCTATACCATCTGCTATTGTCGATACACGAGCAAGTGTTTCGATTCTATGGTGTTCAATTGAGTTATACATGGAAGGAGCACCAGATGCTTGTACTCCATATATTTTGATCGATGGATTCAAGCTCTTCATTGCAAAAGCTACTCCGCTAATGAGGCCACCACCGCCAACAGGCACAATTACAGCATCTACGTCAGACAGCTGATCCAGAATCTCAAGGCCAATTGTACCTTGGCCTGCGATGACATCTTCATCATTAAAAGGATGAATCATGATTCTTCCTGTTTCCTTAGCTATCTCTTCAGCTCTGTTATGAGCATCATCATAGACACCTTTAACAAGCTCAACAGTAGCGCCATAGCTACGAGTAGCTTCAACCTTTGAAATAGGCGCGCCTTCTGGAACGCAAATGATTGCGTCCAATCCCAAGCGTTGGGAAGCAAGAGCAACACCTTGCGCATGGTTTCCAGCAGAGCATGCAATTACGCCCTTCTTTCTTTCCTCCGCGCTAAGCTTGGTCATCTTATAATATGCACCACGAACCTTAAACGATCCTGTATTTTGCAAATTCTCTGTCTTAAGGTAGATTTCCTGATCAGGAAATAGCTTAGGAGCACGAATCAAATCTGTTTTTCTTGTGACTCCCTTTAGGGCAAATTGTGCTTGGTAAATAGTATCTAGTGAAAGCATGTCTAAATAATAAGACGCTTGAAAGAATTAAATCAACAAAGGCAGCGTATACAAAAGAAACAAACACAATGTTTGTATAATGTCCAAATACATAGCGTTGACGATATCTTTTATCCTCATGATATTTGTGTTAATATCAAAACAACCATAAAGAGTGCGTTAGGGACAAGCCCGATGACCGCACAGCAACCTGCATAATGCAAGGTGCTAAAGCTTGAATGATGGGAAATCCTATCTTGCGCTCTTAATTGGAAAGGTAGGAACACATGAAAACATATTTCACATCAGAATCAGTAACAAAAGGCCATCCAGATAAGGTTTGCGATCAGATTTCAGACGCAATTCTAGATGCTCTACTTTCCCAGGATCCAACATCTCGCTGTGCATGCGAAGTCATTGCAGAACCAGGTGCTGTTCATATCATGGGAGAGATCACAACAAACGCTAATGTCGATTACATTGCTGTTGCACGCAGGGTAATTACAGACATCGGCTACACAAAGCCAGAATATGGCTTTGACCAGAACGCAAATATCACATGCTCACTTCACACTCAATCAGGCGACATTGCAATGGGCGTTAACAACTCATATGAAAACCCTGAAACACTAGGCGCAGGAGATCAGGGCATGATGTTTGGTTATGCAAAGAACGAAGCAGAGGAATATATGCCACTTGCTCTTACTCTTGCACGTAAGCTTACAAACAAGCTCACAACTGTCAGAGAGAACAACGAGCTAACATACCTAAGACCAGACGGAAAGTCTCAGGTAACAATCGAGTACGATGGAAGAAAAGCTAAGAGAATCGATGCTGTCGTAGTATCTGCACAGCACGATCCAAGCGTAACTCTAGAAGACCTAAGAAAGGATATCCTTGAGAAGGTAATTCTTCCTACTCTCCCAGAGAATATGATTGATGATGAGACCAAGTATTTCATCAACCCAACTGGTAGATTCGTACTCGGAGGACCTGCTGCAGATACAGGTCTTACAGGAAGAAAGATCATTGTAGATACTTATGGTGGCTATGCACACCATGGCGGTGGCGCTTTCTCAGGAAAGGATGCTACTAAGGTTGATAGAACAGCAGCTTACGCATCCCGTAATATTGCAAAGACAATTGTTGCTTCCGGCGCAGCAGATGAGTGCGAGATTCAGCTTGCATACGCTATCGGAGTTGCAGAACCAGTATCTATCCATGTTGATACTTATGGCTCAGGAAAGCTTGATGAAGAAACTCTTGTTAAGTGGATCAATGAAAACTACGACCTAAGACCAGAGGCTATGATCAAGCGCTTTGATCTAAGAAAACCTCAATTCGAAACAGTAGCTGCATATGGCCACTTCGGAAGAACAGATGTAACTCTTCCTTGGGAAGTAATTGATGAAAACGCTAAAGCAAAGCTTGCATCTCTTCTATAAATAAATCACTATCCTCTCAGCAATGAGAGGATATATTTTTCACTCAATCAAAAGGCCCTGAGCATAACCCAGAGCCTTTAAGCATTAATTTGCTTCAATCAATCATTCAGCAACTACTTCCCAGTTTTCTCCATTCTTCTGAGCTTTATATCCATCAGCGATGTATTCACTCTTTGGTTCAATTGAGAATGTTCCACCGGTAATGAACTTTGTCTTGTCATAAGACTGAACAGCCAGCTTCTCTCCTGTTGTTGCTGTTGATGTACAAACAAACTCACCACCACTAATTGAAAGTTTAACTACATCAGGATTAGGAGTTGCATTCTGTCCCTTTTGTTGGAAGAAAGGAACAAATGCTTTGAACTTACCATCATTAACAACAACTTCAAGAGGCTGGTTTGTTGTATGCTGCTTAATGTAGATAGCTGATCCAGTATCAGATGTGATAGATCCTCCGAAACCAGGATTGTAACCAGCAATGTTTGCTCCAGTAAGAATTGCACCATTTATTTCAAGCTTTCCAGCAGCGATTTCGATAGCATTTGCATCACCAATGATTTCAGCGTTCTTATCAATAACAACTGTTGAATATCCTGCAATATAGATTGCTGGATCTTTGCTTGTTTCAGTAGTTTTACCTAGAATCTTTGCATTCTCATGGATATTAATCTGAGGAGCATCTTTCTGATTATTGATATATCCATTTACATAAACAGGCTGTTCTCCTTTAAGTGTTCCATAGATATCAACAGTAACGCCATAACATGCTTTCTTGCCATCTTCAACAGCAACAGATACTGCATAGTTACCATCGAGTGTTACATCCTTGCCAATTGATAGATAGCACTTATCTGTATCTGCTTCATCAGAAGCACCCTTGATTAAGAATATAAAGTTTCCTGTTGAACTAATCTTACCATTACCAATAACACTTACATTTGCACCTCTATTGTCCCCATAAGCATCGATAAGAATTCGCTTGTCTCCAATAGAAACATTCTTTCCATTTAGGTCAATTGTTAATTTCTGGCCTTTTGAAAGACTAATGTTTTCAGTTGCAGTAATATCGTTGGTTAAACGAATAGTAGGAATAGCATCATCAATTGCTGTTCTTAGCTCAGCTTCAGTACTAACAAAATTAACAAGTCTTGTCCACTTAGCAATAAGTGTAATATCTGCCTTTACAGGTGCATCGAAGTCATAAATACCTTCTCCAACAAACCATCCGTTAAATTCACATCCTTCCTTGGTTGGATCAGCAGGCTTTGTGACCTTATCGCCTTCTACTACTTCAACAGATGCAACTTCTGAACCGCCATCGGTATCGAATGTTACTGTATGCTTAACTACAGGAGCTGGAACTTCTGTCCACTTAGCCTTCAATGTTATAGCCTCAGTTACAGCTGCTTCAAAGTCATAAATTAAACTCCCAACTTTTGTTGTATAGAAAATAAGGCTTTAAGCTTTGTTTTGAGGCAAAACGATACAATTTTCTACTATGAAGCAGCCAGGTGTTACAAAACTTGGCTGTTTTTACTGTCAGT
>CAKQTE010000082.1 GCA_934276485.1 uncultured Spirochaetales bacterium
GATAATTCAAGGTCTTTCCATCTTTGCGCATCAGTATTCTTGCATAATGAAGATAAGCAGTACTACCTACATTAACAACAGAGACCTCATGCCGAGTAAGATTCTTGTCCAAGTTGTTTGCAAGAACAGGAATAATCATATCTTCCGCCCAACCTTCAACAATGATAACACCTTTTGCGAAAAACAAATTGGATTTTGTGACATCAAGGAAATTCTCCAAGTATACGTAATTGTTTTCCTCCAACTTTGTTTTCCCTTTCGTCAAAGGATAGACATCATTATCTTTACATAACACAACAGACGTGTTATCCATACTAATTTTTACCTTTGAAGCGAGATTGGGACTATGAGTTGTTAAGATAAACTGCACTTCGTCTTCTTGCTGTATTCCCTCTATGACCTTCATTTGTGCCTGTGGATGTAGGTGTGCCTCCAATTCTTCAATCAAGCACAGCTTCACTCCTTCATTCATTCTCCTTAAATGAAGCAGTTCTGTAGCCATAAAAAGACGATTCATCGAGCCTAATCCCATATTAGTGGTGTCTTTAATGCCTATACTGATTTTCTCAAGAATACTTTTTATATTTGAATCAGAAATCGACAATTCAGACTCATAACTATCAGACAGAAAAGACTTGATAAACGTATCTATTACATCTTTTATTTGGCTTTTGTTGCTTTTTGTTCCACCTGTATCGTCCTTGAACCATTCCGTAATACTGTCATTTGCATCAGCAATGATATTCTCAAAAGTATTTTTGCCAACAGCTCCCTCTTGAAACAATTCATGCCCCATAAGAATCTGCGACAGTCTTGAATTCTTCTTGGCTGTCAAATCATAATCTGCATCACGAAGTGCACGAAGATAAGTTGCCTTTATTAATTCTTTCTCATTCGCATTTATTGGCTTCAATGTGCCATCATATGCCTTTACTTCATAAGGTAGAATCTTGCCAGCATTTTTCGATGCCTCCAAAACAAGATGTAGCGAGACTATGGCTGTATCTGGATTGATTTGCACTTTGTCTGTAAACGGTGCCGCTTCTAAATCAGATAATTCCGTGAAAATTATGTCTATTCGCAAGTTGTCACATCCTGATGAAAAATCGGTTTCTACAAGATGTATCCATTCCATAGAATGTGTCTTTGTAACCAACTTTATTGCGTCTATAATTGCAGTCTTTCCAGAGTCATTTTCTCCTATAAGCACATTGAGTCCTTTTGTAAAGGGAACTGTCAGATGGGGCTTGGTTTCATCAATGACACCATTCTCATTTGTGTATTTTCTAAAATTCCAAAGTCTTAATTCTGATAAATACATAGAAATACTATAATAAGGTTTTAATTTAGAAAGGTATATATATCATTACTATATTTTGTTATGGCATCATGCAGCCCACATGCCAATACCATTACACACCCATTATCTGAGTACATTGGTTCGCCTACGCTTTTATATGATAGACGTTTAGGTAGATTTGCAGCCCAACTTTCTTCACACATCATAATAAGGAATTGGGCAATCTTTGGTGATAAAGTGTATTCAAAGAACTTGCTGACACCATACTGTTCAACATCTTTTTGATTCCAATAATCAATCAATACAATACGACAATCCTCGCCATGAATTAATCTTATTCGCTCCAGTTGTTGATTCATATACAAGTCCCCAAAGGAGTAACCAGTAACAAGCAGACGCCTATTCTCAATCAATGATTTACAGAGATTGGCATGATAATAATCGTATGGTATGCAATTCAACTTATCTGTCTTTCGTAATCCAGTAATAATAGGTCCTGCAAATATTTCCTCATTTGTCTGGTTCGTTTCCAAACTTTGGCTGCGCCCTATCATCATATCCAAGACAGTATCACTATCCTTGTATTTGAACAAGTCATTATGTCCATACCTATACAACCCTCTATTTGTCTCTCGTTCGTAGAAATACCTTATGCAGCCATGAAGATGATTTATTGTGGATAAATTCCGCTCATTAGCAAATAGTTTTTGTGGAAGGAACTCGCTGTAATCATTATCCGTTATCAGTTCGAATCCATCTTCATAATTGCCTTCACCTAAAGATTGTTCTATAGTCGTATCATAATTAAAATTGAATACATCCAACATAAATGGCGTATTCCTAAAGAAATCTCTATACCAGTTTTCTTTTCCTCCATCACTCGCAAAGTAATCGTCATATCCTTTTACTATTTTGAATATGCGCATGATGAATTCTCTCATGATATGGTTAATCTC
>CAKQTE010000083.1 GCA_934276485.1 uncultured Spirochaetales bacterium
AGCGCTGCCTATAGGAACAATACCCTTATATTATGGATACAGGAACGTGATGTTTCTATGGCTTTAACGCGATACGGTAGAAAGGTAAAAACAAGTTTAGTAGCTTAAGTCATCCGCACAGGTCGAACTTTTTTCGACTAAACTCATGAAAATGTAAAATTTAGCTTGCGGTAACCTCTTTCAAAGACCATAATTTTAAGTATGAACATCTTAATGGTAACTAGTGAAACGGTACCCTTTTCTAAATCAGGTGGACTTGCTGATGTAGTTGGGGCACTATCATCTTCTATTGCTGGCCTTGGAAATAATGTAAAGGTGTTCATGCCGATGTATTCTTTCATTGAAAATAAAGGATTCAAGAAAACAACTGAGTTCCTTGTTGACATGTTGGATCATCAAGAAAAAGCAGAATGCGTAGAAAAAGTTGTTGATGGTGTTTCCTATGTAGGACTCGTCAA
This sequence comes from uncultured Spirochaetales bacterium, assembly GCA_934276485.1. Lineage (GTDB taxonomy): Bacteria > Spirochaetota > Spirochaetia > Sphaerochaetales > Sphaerochaetaceae > Ornithospirochaeta. The sequence goes on from CAKQTE010000083.1 coordinate 459, forward strand.
CCCATATTTTACAGAAAGAAAAGGTATCTATGGTGATACCTCCTTTACACCCTACTCTGACAACTGTGCAAGATTCTTGTTCTTTGCCAAAGCAGTAGGTGAATATATCAAGGCATCGAATTTTAAGGCAGACATAGTCCACTGCCACGACTGGACAGCAGGCTTTGTACCTTTCTATCTAAAGAAGCAAGGTATAAAAGCAAAGACTGTATTCACAATTCATAATCTTGCATATCAGGGAGATTTCTCTAGATATGATGCAATACTAACTGGTGATGAATTTGATGACAAAGTAATGTATGGGCGTGGAGAGGCAAAGCGCGTAAACATGCTTAAAGCTGGTGTTGATACTGCTACAAAGATAACAACAGTGTCCCCAACTTACTCAAAGGAAATACAGACACCGGAGTTAGGTTGCGGTCTTGATTGGCTTTTGAAACAAAGAGAGGAAGACCTTGTAGGTATCATAAATGGAATTGACTACAAAGAGTGGAATCCAGAAAAAGATACAAACTTCAAGGAACATTTCAGTGCTGAAAAGCTTTCTGGAAAAGCAAAGCTGAAAGCAAGAATCCAAAAAGAGAATGGCTTGGAAGTAAACCCAGACATTCCTCTATTTGCCATGATCAGTAGACTTGCTGAACAAAAAGGCTTTACAGAGCTATTGTTGACAAGCTCTCCATCGGCACTTGAAAAGATTCTTCAAAACAACAAGGTTCAATTCATAATTGTCGGAACAGGAGACGAAAGATACACAAGGAAGCTTAAGGAAATAGAATCAACATGTTCTAACCTCAAGGTTCTTATTGCATTCTCAAACAAACTTGCTCACGAGCTAGAAGGCGCTGCAGATTTCTTCTTGATGCCATCTAGATATGAACCATGTGGCTTGAATCAGCTTTATTCGTTGCACTATGGAACACTTCCTATTGCTCATAGAACAGGAGGACTGGCAGACTCTATTGTAGACTTGGATGAAGACAAAGAAAAAGGAACAGGATTCTTATTTGACAGAGTTCACGAAAGTGATATCGTAGTCGCAGCTGAGCGTGCAATCCATTTCTTTGACAACAAAGATGCTCTAAATAGTGCTAAAATCAGAGCTATGAGTGATGATTTCACATGGACCAGATCTGCTGGCGAGTATGAAAAGTTATATAAGTCAATAAACAGGAAAAGCTTTGGAGGAAATAAATGACAAAGGACAAGAAAAAAGTAATAGCAATCGTTCTTGGTGGAGGTAGAGGAACAAGACTTTACCCTTTAACAATGGATAGGTCTAAACCAGCTGTACCATTCGCAGGTAAATATAGACTCGTAGATATCCCTATTTCAAACTGTATCAACAGTGGAATCAGAAACATCTATGTTTTGACACAGTTCAACTCGGCCTCCCTTCACAACCATATTTCATCAACATATCACTTCGATTCATTCTCTGGCGGTTTTGTTGAAATCCTTGCTGCAGAGCAGACAACAAGCTCCGAGTCATGGTACCAAGGAACAGCTGATGCTGTAAGAAAGAACCTAAGACACTTCCATGATCAGAATGCAGACTACTATGTAATTCTATCTGGAGACCAGCTATATAGAATGGACTTCGAGGATATGCTAAACCGTCATATCGAGTCCGGTGCTGAGCTAACTATCGCAGCTAAGCCTATCTCAAGATCAGAAGCAACAGGACTTGGAATCATCGGAGCAGATGACAAGGGCATGATCAAGAAGTTCTACGAGAAGCCAGCTTCAGATATGGATATCTCAGAGTACAAGGTTCCTAATAAGCTTATGCAGGAGCAGCTAGGTCAGTCTGTAAACGAGAGAAACGAATACCTTGCTTCAATGGGTATCTACATCTTCACAGCAAAAGCTATGGAAGAGGCTCTCAACAACGACAAGAAGGACTTCGGAAAGGAGATTATCCCATCTATCATCAAAACCAGACCAGTAGCAGCTTATCTATTTGATGGATTCTGGGAAGATATTGGAACTATCAAGGCATTCTATGAAACAAACCTCAACCTTGCTTCAGAAAAGCCAGCATTCAACTTCTATGATGAAGAAGCCCCTATCTACACACATAAGAGAAACCTTCCTGCAACAAAGGCAAATTTCTGCAATATCAGTTGCTCTCTCACATCTGAAGGTTCAATCATCACAAATGCCTATATCGTCAACTCTGTAGTTGGTGTTAGAACATTCATCGAAGCTGGTGCTTCCCTTGATGGCGTATATGTAATGGGTGCTGAGAGATACGAGACAGAGGATGAGAAGGCTGAGAATGCTAAGAAAGGTATTCCTAACATCGGAATCGGCAAGGCAACTATCATCAAGCGTGCTATTATCGACTCTAACGTAAGAATTGGTTCTAACTGTAGAATTGGTATCGATAACATCCCACGTCCAGATGGAGACTATGAAATGTACTCAGTACATGATGGAATCATCGTTATCAACAAGAACGCAGTTATCCACGACGGAACAGTTCTTTAAGCAAAGCTTATCTGAGGGTGCAAAACGCACCCTCATACTTTTTTCAAAATAATGGCCAAAAGTACTTGAATAGGAATTTTATTTGAGCTATTATCTTGTCTGTTGCAGTAATGTAACTACCAAATGCGCCCTTAGCTCACCTGGATAGAGCAACTGCCTTCTAAGCAGTAGGTGACAAGTTCGAATCTTGTAGGGCGTAAGAAGCTATCGCAGAAATGTGATAGCTTTTTTTGTTTCATATACATATCAAAAAAATCCTCAACTGTTAAGCTGAGGACTAGATGATCTTTCTAATTTCATTCTTTGTAGAAAATCGAAGCCTGTACTTTATTTGCTACATCCACACCTGAAAGAAGTTCTACAATCTTCAATCCAAGATCAAAAGCATAACCTGCAGACTTTCCAGTTACGATGTTACCATCTACAACTACTCCATCTGACAGGAATTCAAGCTGTGGAGAATAGCTTTCACATCCTGGATAGCAAGTAGCATTCTTGCCATTCAAGAGTCCCAATGGACCAAGAACAACGGCAGGAGATGCACATATTGCAGATACCACACGCTCAGAGTTAACACTTTCGATTAAAATTTCGTTGACTCTCCACGATTGTGCTAGATTTACAGCACCAGGCATCCCTCCGGGGCAGAATACGCAATCAAAATCGTTTTCCTTGATCTCTTCTACTGTGATATCAGCCTTGATCTTAATACCATGAGAAGAAGCAACCTCAAGCTTATCAACTCCTGCAAGTACTACTTCATATCCTGCCCTCTTGAAAACATCTACAGGGCACAATGCTTCAGCTTCTTCAAAGCCCTCTGCAAGAAAAACTAGAACTTTCATAGGATTTCCTCTCCTCCTTTATCCTTTGATTGCCTTAATAGCTCAGCTCCATGCAACAAGATTCTCTCTGTCTCTTCCCAACCTATGCAACTATCTGTAACAGATACTCCATATCTAAGATTCTTAGGATCAGAAGGAATCTTCTGATTTCCTTCATACAAGTTCGACTCAAGCATGAAGCCACGAATGAACCTGTCACCCCAAATACGTTGGTCCAGAACATTTCTAAGCACTCTCTTCTGCTTTGTATAATCCTTTCTTGAATTAGCATGGCTACAATCGATTACGATTGCAGGATTCAAATCCAATGCAAGCATATTCTTTGCTGCAGTTTCAACAAAGTCCTCATAGTAATTAGGACCATGTATTCCTCCACGCAAAATCAAGTGAGTGCAGTCGTTACCTGTTGAACGGAAGATAGCGTTCGTGCCATCTCGTCTGATTCCTATAAAGCTAGCAGGCTTGGAAGCAAACTTAGCAGCATTGATAGCAGCATCAATCTCTCCTGAAGTGGAGTTCTTGAAACCAACTGCAACAGACAATCCTGATGCAAGGGACCTATGGGTCTGGCTTTCTGTTGTTCGAGCTCCGATACTTGACCAGGACATTATCTCGTCTGTGTATTGAGGAACAATAGGATCCAGAACCTCACATCCTACAGGAAGCCCTATTCTCGTTATATCCAATAAAAGCTTTCTAGCTATCTGCAAACCTTTGTCGATATCATAGGACTCATCCATATCAGGGTCCAGAATCAAACCTTTCCAACCCAGAATTGTTCTTGGCTTTTCGAAATATGTACGCATTACAACAAAGAACTGGTCTGATACTTTGTCAGATAGATCCTTAAGCTTTCTAGCATACTCAAGAGCGGATTGAGGGTCATGGATGGAACAAGGACCTACGATAGCCAAAAGTCTATCATCGTTGCCCTTTATGATGTCATTGACTTGTCTTCTATATTTTGAAATTGATGCTTTGTCATCATCTGACAATGGATACATCAAAGCTATCTCGGAAGGAGTCTTTAGGTTATCAATTGCCCTAATTCTAACATCTTGTGATTGATCTATTACGTTTTGCATATGTCAATTCTAGCGATACAGGTGTCTTGTCGCAAGAGGATAATGCAATCACCAATCACTTGACGATTAACACATATGAAATGATTATTAGTAGTGACAAGGATAAGAAAAATGTGCACAGCAGCTACATATAAAACAAAGGATTTCTACTTCGGAAGAAATCTGGATTATGATATTTCCTATGGCGATAGAATCGTGATTACACCTAGAAACTACTCTTTTGACTTAAGAGAGAAAGGCAAACTCCAAAATCATTATGCAATGATTGGAATGGCTGCTGTAATGGAAGATTATCCCCTGTATTATGATGCAGTCAACGAAAAAGGTCTTGGTATCGCAGGACTTAATTTTGTAGGCAATGCCCATTACAACAAGCCTGTTCCAGGTAAAGATAACATTGCTCAATTCGAGCTCATTCCATGGATTCTAGGAACATGTTCAAATGTCAAGGAAGCACGAACAAAACTAGAAAACCTGAATTTGATCGATACACCTTTTCTCTCAAGCCTTCCTCTTGCCCAGCTTCATTGGCTAATTGCTGACAAAGGCGATTGCATTACAGTCGAATCGATGAAAGACGGACTGCATATTCACAACAATCCTGTTGGTGTTTTGACAATCAATCCTCCATTTGAGTATCAGATGTTCAATCTCAATAACTATATGCACGTGTCTGTAGATAACAGAGAGAATACCTTTTCAAAGAATCTAGAGCTAAAGCAATATAGCAGAGGCATGGGCGGCATCGGTCTTCCAGGCGACTTATCCTCCCAATCAAGATTTGTTCGAGCCTCATTTGTAAAGATGAATTCACTATCTGGAAAATCAGATGAAGAGAGCATTAACCAATTCTTTCATATCTTAGGAAGCGTAGACCAGATGAGAGGTTGCTGCAAACTTGGTGAAGATAAGTACGAGATCACTCTCTACACATCTTGTTGCAATACAGATAAAGGCATCTACTATTACAACACATACGGCAACCATCAAATATCTGGAGTAGATATGCATAAGGAAAACCTTGATAGCGATAAGCTAATTGCATATAAGCCAATAAATGGTGAGCAGATAATCATGCAAAATTAAAGATAGTGCACAATCCTAAAAAATAGGCTGCCAATGACAGCCTATTTTCTTTTAATATAAAGCTTTATCCTTCTTGTATTTCTCTTTTGCTTCCTTCAAAGCCTTCTTGTATTCTGCCTTGAGGCTCTTCTTCTCTTTAGGGGTATTCATCAAATCTGTCTTGTATTTGTTCTTAAGCTTCTTCTTTGTACTCTTGAAATCTGCTTCCAGATGCTTCTTTCTAATAACCCTTTCAATCTTATCTGCTTTATGTGCTTTCTTGCTATCGACATCAGAGCTAGAAGGAACCTGATTATTCTTATCATTAGCATTGTTCTTCTGATATAAGAATCTCTTGATCTTCTGAGTTGGCGTTCTCTCGAACTCAACCTCCTGAAGTTCAATCTCATCAATCTTTGAATAAGATGAAAGCTGTGAGTTAACGTCCTTTCTGATAGACATCAAGTACTTCTTGGCTTCTGTTGCGGCCTCATCGATATCGACCTTCATCTTATCCGCGAATGCCTTGAGGTCAATCTTTATAAGAGCCAACAAACCTCCATTTTCAGGAACAACCAAAGACTCCTGTACAAAGCTCATATTGTTGATAAGAGACTCGATTGATTCAGGATAGATATTCTCTCCACCTGGGCCTAGGATCATTGTCTTTACTCTTCCTCTGATCGCTAGTCTATTTGAGCTATCGAGCTCTCCTAGGTCTCCAGTTTTGAAGTAGCCATCTTCTGTGAAGACTTCCTTATTGAGCTCTGGATTGTTGTAGTAGCCCTTCATGACATTTGGTCCCTTTACAGCGATTTCTCCAATGCCCTCTGCGTTTCTATTGATCAACAATACATCATCATCAGCGACAACCTTGCCTATCCATCCTGGGCGCTGATCTGAGTGCTTTGGAGAGCATCCTGCAACTAGTGGGGAAGTCTCTGTAAGTCCATATCCGATAGCATATGGGAAATGGGCTTGGTGCAAAAACCTCTCAACCTCAGGATCCAATGCAGCTCCACCAATACCGAAGAACTTAACCCTGTTTCCAAATGTAGAAACCATCTTCTTACCCATTGCATGGTATACATACCATTTCAATGGAGACTTAAGCAATTTTCCAATCTTCTTGTTGTCCTTTAGAATCGGAACGATTGCTGCTTTATATACCTTCTCTATAAGTAGTGGAACTGTAAGCATGATGTGAGGTCTTACTTCACTTAAAGCTGGCATCAAAATAGAAACAGCTGGTGGTTTTCCCAAGAATGTAATGTGTGCACCACACATCATTGGCAGAATCTGTCCAATGGTAAATTCATATACATGGCTCATTGGTAGAATCGATAGCGCATTGTAGCCTGGCTTGATCTTTACATATACATCTGTATTGAGATCTGCACAACGAAGGATATTCATATGGGTAAGCACTACGCCCTTTGAAGCTCCTGTTGTACCAGAAGTATAGATCAAGGATGCAATATCATCCTCGTTTGGCTTATTTGCCTCAACATCCGCAAGCTTATATTTGACGCTGGTCATTGCAAAACCAGGAGCAGATGAGAATGTGGAAATGCTCTCTGATGGCAAATGTAGCAAATCTTCCATTCTGAATACATCAAGGTTATGCTCCTCGATATATCCCTTGACCTTCATAAAGGCTTTTTGGTTTACACATGCAGCTTTAACACCGCAATCAGCAAAGATAGTAACAGCTTCACGCTCTGTGAAATCTGGAAGGATAGGAACTGCAATACATCCAATGTATGTTATTCCTAGATACATAACCATCCAGTTAGGATTACTCTCACCGAATATTGCAATCTTGTCGCCCTTTGTATAACCAAGCTTCAAAAGGTAATATGCAATGCTCCTTGCTCTCTGCACTAGCTGTCCATATGTCATATCACTTGTGTCATCCCTGAAAACAGAATAAACAAGTCTATGAGGCCAACGTGAAGCAATCGCATTGGCAAAATCAGGGAATGTGTATCCAGGGACTGTCTTCATCGTCAATCCATCTGGACGAAGTATCTTCCTGCATTTCTTGAATGTTAGCTTATCTTCACCTTTCTTTTTCTTATCTTTCTTACTCATCAATAAAACCTCCTACCATCTCACCGCGTTCCAGGGCTTTGACGAAGATTCCAGAAGGTATCTCCTTGTTAACCATCGCTTGAATGATTGATGTCATATTATTGTTATCTGATATATGTATGAAATAAACCTGGTCACCCCTTTTGCTAGTTGCATTTGCAAAATCAATGGCTTCCCTATTTGACAGATGCCCATATTGGCCTCTGACTCTATTCTTGAGCCACTCTGGATAAGAACCATTATCCAGCATCTCATCATCATAGTTTGACTCAATGAATTTCAGCTTTGCCTTTTGCGCATAGTCATATGCTTCTTCAGGTACTACGCCAGTATCTGTCATAAGAAATATTGTTGAATTGGATGTTTGTATGAAATATCCAGATGAACCAACTGAGTCATGGCTTGTCTGGAACGATGTCACGGAAAAACCACCAAGAGATACAGATTCACCAAACTCGAAAGAATTTAGCTCTTCTGGTTTTATTCTCTGTTTCAACAACTCAACCTCACATCCTTCTTTGCACTTAGAGGAAACAAAGACAGGCAAATGAGTTTTTCTCATGAATGCTCCAACACCCTTTGAGTGATCTGGATGAACATGCGTCAGAAACATTCCTTTCACGCTCTCCATTGGTATTTCATGCCTTTCAAGCTCATTTGATAATTTTGTATATGTAACACCATCATCTATGATAATTGCCTCTTCATTTTCATAGAAGACATAGCAATTGCCACAGCTTCCGGTGGTAAGTACTACATAACGCACTTATATAGCTCCTTAAGCTTATTTAGATCAAATCCTACAATAACATCTTTTTTAGTTCTAATAATTGGAATAATCAATAATTCAGGATGCATTACAAGCTCCTCTAGAGGATCATAATCCCTGTATTCATAACCTTCCTTCTTGTAGAACTTATTCGTTTTATCAATCAAAGCATCGGGCGAATCAACAGAAGTTAGAATGCTCTCCCACTCTCTCTTTGCTAAATCCTTTACATCAAGATCAATCAACTGGTACTCTTCTCTACGCTCTTTGAAGAACATCATTGCTTTCTTTGTATCTCGATCACCTTTTCTGCCAATTATCTGAAACATAGTAAGATTGTTACCATAATTTTTTGAAAAAAACATCCTTACTATTCACTACACCTCTGATTATGGGTGTTTTTTTCTAATTGGTTATAATTAACTATGGATAACTATTGTGTTGAAATGACCCAATGCCTAACATATCACTTGTTGAATATTGACTGTTAGAGTTGGAAAATGGCAAAATTCAATAAGCCCAAATTGGGCACAAGGAGATATAGTATGGACGAAAGAATCAAAGGATTACTTTCACGCACTCCATCTGATGAGATGGTAGAGGCAAAAGGATGGGTTCGAACCAAGAGAGACAGTAAGAATGTCTGCTTTCTTGAAATCAATGACGGCTCTTCACTCAAGGGGCTACAGGCAGTTATCGACAAGGCAACCTTCTCCAATAATAATCTCCTTGATCAAATATCAACAGGTGCTAGCGTAACTGCAAAGGGAAAGATTGTTGAAAGCCAGGGAGGAGCTCAGTCAGTTGAGCTTTTGGTTGAGGATCTCACACTTGTAGGAGAATGTCCTTCAGACTACCCACTACAAAAAAAGAGACACACAATTGAGTTCTTGAGAGACAATGCGCATCTAAGACCTAGAACAAACCTTTTTGGTGCGATCACAAGAGTCAGAAACACAATGGCTTTTGCTGTTCACAAGTTCTTCCAGGAAAATGGATTTATCTATGTAAACACTCCTCTTATCACAGCATCAGACTGCGAAGGAGCTGGAAAGCAGTTCCAGGTTACAACACTTGATTTGAACAATGTTCCTAAAACAAAAGATGGTCAGGTAGATTATTCAAAGGATTTCTTTGGCAAGATGGCAAACCTCACAGTATCAGGTCAGCTTGAAGGTGAGGCATATGCTATGGCAATGAAGAACATCTACACATTTGGACCAACTTTCAGAGCAGAGGACAGCAATACTCCAAGACACCTTGCAGAGTTCTGGATGATCGAGCCAGAGATGGCATTCTGCGATCTAGAGGGAAACATGGATGTTGCAGAAGCTTTCTTGAAGTACATCTTCAAGGATGTTCTTGAAAAGAACCAGGAAGATATGGATTTCTTCGATAAGTTCGTTCTTCAGGGCGTCAAGGATACTCTTATCAATGTTATTGATTCACCATTTGTACATATGACTTATACAGATGCAATCAAGGAACTTGAGAAGAAGAACGATGAGTTCGAGTTCCCAGTCCATTGGGGTTCCGATATCGCTTCCGAGCATGAAAGATACCTAACAGAGGTAGTTGCAAAGTGCCCTGTTATCGTTACTGACTATCCAAAGGAGATCAAGGCTTTCTACATGAAGATGAATCCAGACGGAAAGACTGTAAGAGCAATGGATGTTCTTGCTCCAAGACTAGGAGAGATCATCGGAGGATCAGAAAGAGAGAGCAGACTCGATGTTCTAACTTCTCGCATGGAAGAGCTTGATCTTGATCCAAAGAACTACTCATGGTATTTGGACCTAAGAAGATATGGTTCTGTTCCTCATGCAGGATTTGGACTAGGATTTGAGAGAGCTGTAAGATATGTTACAGGAGTTGCAAACATCAGAGACGTAATTCCTTTCCCAAGAGCTTCTCACTATTGCGAGTTCTAATCAACTTATAAAACAGTTCATAGTGCTCTGTAGATTCGCTACAGAGCATTTTTATTCTCGTCTGACATATCAAAATAGTCCTGATGCTCTGCACTTCATGTAGATAGCATAAATCGCCAGCTGCAATGTTGAATTGATACCAATCTTGTCCATTAGCTGTTGTTTCATTCTTCTTACACTTCTATCACTCATATGCATTACTTCACACAATTCCTTGTTTGAAATACCACTGCTTATTTGAGTAAGGAATTTGTTTTCATATTTTGTAAACCTAGGAGCCTCTTTCACAAAAGAAATGTCATGGGAAAGAATCTTTTTCATCTCTTCTATTTGGTTTGGAAAATCTGGGATAATAACAACATCAGGAAATAATGCTTTATAAATAGTCGCCTTTATCGGCTCAACAACAGCAATTATAATTGCAGATTTGTATCTATCAATCATCTTCTCCAATTCAGGAATCTCTGGTAAATATTGAATGCGAATTGCATATCTAACAGTCTTGTTTTGACTGAAAAGAGTGACATCGCAGTCAAGGAACTCTTTCAATTGCATAACATATGGATATTTATCATCACAAATAATTCTTTTCTTCATACTAAGAAATAGAAATATCTAAAAATATTGCTCAAAATAATATTTACTATATAAGTATTATTCTAATTTCGGATTATTAGATTTATATTTATTAAAATATTAATCATCTGTCTATTTTTGTACAATTGTTGATTATTTCAATTTTTCCAACTTAGTTAGCTTCTAGTCTATAAAGCATTGAATCAAAACAATTGGCAAAGGCATTTATCGTACGGGAATCGAAGGATCCAGAAGGAGCAAACGCAACCCCTATATCCCTAAAGTCATTGTTGATCGCACGGTATGACAATAGTTCCTTTATATTGTCGCTTGTGAATTCCCTACCCCTGTCATCAATAACAAGAAGACCTTTCTCAATCAGGCGCGATGCAAGAGGAATATCGTGAGTTATGGCCAAGCCTGGAGCTGTTGCAATCGACACTAGATAGTCATCTGCACTATTCACGCCACTTTCAACTACAATCATCTTTATATTTGATTTAATAGCTTTCAGTTCTTCTTTTTCTAATTTTCCTCTATATGGATCTCTAAGAGCCTTTGTATCCTCTTCTATAGAGACAAGAACATCACTTAGCTTTCTGTCTGCTACAAAGAATGCATCCATATGATCTTTCATTATTCTTCTTAATACTATTGCTCTATGAGTTTTTGGAAGTGAATCAGCATCAATATATAAAGTAGGCATATCCAAATTATATGAAATTGACTCTATATAGCCAATAGAGAAGCCATTTTTGCTTTTTTCCAACAAATTCTGTTACTGCTTTTAGTAATACTACTATAGTATAGAATAAACTTGTTTCATTATATAAAATAGTATCGATAGGAGAGTTAAGAGATGGAATTATCACCATTGCAGATTGCACGTTATGAATATAAGCCAAAGCTTCCAGCAATTCTACGCAACAACGTAAACAAGATCGTTGCAGTAGAAGGAAAAGAGACAGAAGCAGCTGGAGACAAGGAAAAGATCAAGGCTCTTTTCCCTAATACATATGGAATGAAGGAAATCACATTCCAGAAAGGAGAAAGCAAGGCAGACAAGAAAAAGCAGGTTGTTGGAGTTATACTATCAGGAGGACAAGCTCCAGGAGGACACAACGTAATCTCTGGACTATATGATGCACTTAAGGCAAACAACCCAGAGAACGAACTGATTGGTTTCCTAGGCGGTCCAAGCGGACTAATTGAAAACAAGTACATCAAGTTCACCGATGAATATATCAACGAGTATAGAAACACTGGTGGTTTTGATATCATTGGATCTGGAAGAACCAAGCTCGAGACTGAAGAACAATTCAAGATTGTTGAGGGTGTTGCAAAAGAGCATGGACTCAACGCCGTTGTTATCATCGGTGGAGATGACTCAAATACAAACGCTGCAGTTCTTGCAGAGTTCTTCAAGAACAACAATTCTGGTATCCAGGTAATTGGTTGCCCTAAGACAATCGATGGCGACTTGAAGAATGACGAAATCGAAGCAAGCTTTGGATTCGATACTGCTTGTAAGACATATTCAGAGCTTATTGGAAACATCGAGAGAGATGCTAACTCAGCTAAGAAATATTGGCATTTTATAAAGCTCATGGGAAGATCTGCTTCTCACATTGCACTAGAGTGCGCTCTTGAGACCCAGCCTAACCTATGTCTAATAAGTGAGGAAGTTGAAGAGAAGAAGATGTCTCTATCAGAGATTGCTAATCTTATTGCTGACTCAGTTGAAAAGAGAAGCAAAAATGGTGACAACTTTGGTGTTGTTCTTATCCCAGAAGGACTTGTAGAGTTTGTACCAGAGGTTAAGAAGCTTATTGCAGAGATCAATGAAATCTTGGCTGCAAACGAGAAAGAATTCAACCTCACAGAGAAGCCAGAAGACAAGCTTAGGTTCATGACAAACCACCTTTCTGAAGCTTCAAACAAGGTATTTGCAATTCTTCCTACAGATATCCAGCAGCAGTTGATGATGGACAGAGACCCACATGGAAACGTACAGGTATCAAGAATCGAATCAGAAAAGCTAGTTTCAACTCTCGTTGCTAACGAGCTAAAGAAGAGACCAGAGTACAAGGGCAAATTCAATGCACTACACCACTTCTTCGGCTATGAAGGACGCTGTGCATTCCCTTCCAACTTCGATGCTGACTATTGCTATTCTCTTGGATACAACGCTTGTATGCTAATCATCAATGGATACACAGGATATCTATCATCTATCAGAAACCTATCTCAGAGTGCAGATAAGTGGACTGCTGGTGGTATGCCTATTACAAAGATGATGAACATCGAAAGACGCCATGGAGAAGATAAGCCAGTAATTAAGAAGGCTCTAGTTACTCTTGATGGAAAACCATTTAAATACTTTGCAGAAAGAAGAGACAAGTGGGCTCTTGAAACATGCTATACATTCCCAGGTGCTATCCAGTACTACGGACCAGAGTCAGTTTGCGACCTAACAACAAAGACCCTAGCATTGGAATCAAATTAATTAGTAATATTTACTATCATTCTAAAGAGGACTGGGTTCAGTCCTCTTTTTCTTTGTATTTAAAGTACTTACTGCTTCGTTAATAATCCTAACTTATAAAATAGATAAAAAATTGAGGTATCCTTTTGAGATACCCCATCAAACTTAAATCTTATAGATTCTTTCAGGATCCTTGCTGTCTTGTCTGAAAAAGACTGAAGTAAAACCTGTAGTTGCAACAAATGTAGAATCTGTTGCTTTTTCAAGCTCTCGAGAAATCTCCTTGATTTCATCCTTGCTATTCTGGAACCTTACCTTTACAAGCTCATGAGCTGTGAGTGCATTATCAAGAGCTACGATAACACCATCAGTAAGGCCTTCCTTGCCAACATATACAACAGGATTCAAATCCTGTGCGCTAGAGCGAAGAAACGCTCTTTGATAACTCTTTAGTTCCATATACTACTAAAATAACCAATTAACGCATTTAAGGCAAATCACAGAGCATACTTCTTGGCTACTGCAAATCTCTTGATCTTCTGAGTTGAAGTAACCTCCAAAGGCTCATCGGTAACAGTGACCATAGAAATTTTTCTGTAGGACTGTAAAGGCTTGTTTACTTCAGAGACAATCTCGTTCATTCTCTTTTCAACCTTTGCCTTATCACCACCGCAAGACTTAACAAAATCAGCTGTTGGATAGATAACCGCACGAATACCCTCTGTCTTCATCTTCTTATCTACCATGTAGCCAATGATACAGATCTGCTGGATCTCTGTATAAAGCTGGAACTTGTCTTCAATCTCTTCTGGGAATACGTTCTTGCCACCTTCGGTTACGATGATGGACTTTGCCCTTCCTGTTAGATACAAGTAGTTCTTGCTATCAATGTGTCCTACGTCTCCAGTGTTGAGCCAACCATCCTTTGTAAGAACTTCATCAGTAGCTTCCTGGTTCTTGTAGTAACCCTTCATTACCATTGGTCCCTTGATGTAAATTACACCATTGCCTTCAGCATCTGGATCTACGATCTTGCATTCAACTTGAGCGATGTTCTTACCAACACTAGTCTCTTCATAAGCATAGATTGGATTAAGGTGTGTGATAGGAGATGTCTCTGTCAAGCCATATCCCTGAACAAAGTCGATTCCTAGCTGATTAAAGCCCTTGAATGTAGAAGAAGGAAGAGCACCTCCGCCACAGATACAGATTCTTACTTTATCCAATGAAACCTGCTTTAGTAGGAAGTTGAACATCTTGTGGCCAATGTTTACTCCAGTTACCTTCTTCAAGAAACCAGAGATGCTCATCATGCATCTGATAAGGCCATATACAAACTTACCCTTCTTCTTAACACCTGCCAAGATTCCAGCATATAGCTTGTTAAATAGCATAGGAACTGCAAGGAACATTGTAACTCCGCCCTCTTTGAGTTCCTTGAGCATCTGTGAAACGACAAGCTTCTTTCCAAATACAATCTTTGCACCACTGGCCATTGCTTCCATGAATACAGCAAGCATTGTATATGCATGGTGGATTGGAAGAATTGCATAGAAAACATCCTCTGGATATATGTTCATCAATGACTGAGCAAGCCAAGTGTCACCAATGATATTGTGGTTTGTGAGCATTACACCCTTTGGAGTTCCTGTTGTTCCTGATGTAAAGAGAATAGCAGCAATATCTTCAGATGTGCACTTATAGCCTTCCTTCTCAGGGCCATTCAGGTCAAAGATATATGTCCAATCTGACTTCTCTTCCAAACAAGCAATAGCCTTGAATCCAAGATTAGGTAGGCTCTTTAGTCTTGCACTATCTGCAAGAATGATTGTTGAATCCGAGAACTTTGCAAGTTTTACAAAGTCTTCTTCAAGAAGGTTGTTATCTAATGGAACTACGATTCCTCCTGCATACTGAACAGCAAGATAAGCACATGCCCACTCTGGACTGTTCTTTCCAGAAACGATGATCTTCTCGCCTTTTTCGATGCCCTGTGCAAGAATCCAATTTGAAACATCCTTGATCTTTCTCTCAGCTTCCTTAAATGTCATTACATAGTGCTTTGGTGAAAAAACTTCCAAAAAAGGACGCTCTGGATAACGCAAAGCTGAAATATGCATCTGCTCCTTGATAGTTGGGAATTCACCAACAAATTCAGTCCCTCTCCAAGGATCCAATTGCTTCCAAGGTGTAGGTGTATCTTTAGTTCTCATTTATTTCCTCCATAATTTTACATTTACTGCAAATAGTGTCATTATTGACATTTTTTTAAATATTGTAAACATTCCTCTCTATCATGAAGTATTGATTGCAATAAGTCAATAAAATGACGCAATGAAAGAAGATATTATCTCGTAGCTAGCTACACGAAAGAGAGTAATTTTCATACAATTGAAGCATGATCAACTCAATAGAAGAAATGGATAATTACTTCAATTCCTTCTCTCCGAACTTCGGAAAAGGAAACTTGAGAGAAAATAGACTCGAGAGAATGGAATTGCTTTTAGATAAACTCAAAAGACCAGAAGAGAGCTTTGACCAATACCATATTGCTGGCTCTAAGGGCAAGGGAACTACAGCAAGCTACCTAGCAACACTAATAAAGATGAAATATGGGCATTGTGGACTATACATGTCTCCTCATGTCTATGACATAAGAGAAAGATTTACAGATGCAACAGAGTTTTTCTCAAAGAAAGACTACATCGACACAATAAACGAACTCGACAGTGCCATAAAAAGCTTCACACTACCCCAAGCATTAGGTCCTGAGCGCCCTACTACATTTGAGTTATATACTGCTTACAGCTATCTATTGTTTCGCGCAAAGGGCATAAAACATGCCGTTATCGAAACAGGACTTGGAGGAAGGCTGGATGCAACAAATACATTAAAGCACCCAAAAGCTGCAATCTTTACACTCATTGAGCTAGAGCATACAAATGTTCTTGGGCATACATTTGAAGAGATTGCAAATGAGAAGCTAGGTATTGTTCAAAAAGGATGTTCTGTTTACTACTACCAAGAGAAACTCAAGAACGAGATTGATAAACGAGGTATCAAAGCTCTTCATGTCGATACCTCCTATAAAGCAATAGAACAAAAGAATGATTCGGTATGTGTCACAACCAATGACGATAAGCATATCCTTCTTGCCAATCCAACAGCTACATCAATATTGGATGCACTTTATGCATATGAGATTGCAAAAGATCAAAAGGAACTCATTGAAACTTCTGTGTACGATTTAAGACAAGTCAATCTTCCTGCAAGATTTGAACAAGTAAAGCTAAAGAACAACAGAACGGCTATCTTTGAAGGAGCACACACCTTTGCATCCACCACATCTGCTCTTGTCAGCTTCGAAGAACTATTGAAAAAAGAAGGAAAAAACACTAGAGAAAATGCCACTTTGATATTCTCTCTTGCAGACGGAAAGGACCTAGAGAGCATTGCAAAAGCTATAATTCCAGAATTCAAGCATATCGTGATCACGGGACTAGGACCATTTAAGAGATCGGAACCAGAAGAAATCTATCAAGTCAGTCGTAAGTACACAGAACGCGATGTTGATATTACTTTATCTACAGATGCAATTGAAGCTACGAAAAAAGCAATTTCAGAGACAGGAAAAGATGATTTTATATTTATCTTGGGCTCTTTTTATCTAGCAGATGAGATAAAGCGAGCATTAAAGGAACTTGGCTATGTCGATTAACTGGAGAGAGCTGGAGCTAATTATTTCAGAACTTCCATTGAAGGATAGTTACATACAAAAGATTACGGAACACACATGGAACTCCTTTACTCTCTCAATGTTCAGCAGAGAGGAAAAGGCATGGCTATTCTATGTCGAGATCGGCTCAAATCATACAAGAGTCAACAGAACAGACCATATCAGGAAAAAAGCAAAGCAAGCTCAGCGTTTCACACAGTTCTTGCGTGCACATATCATTGGACGAAAAGTAACCGATGTCAAACAATATCCATTTGATAGAGCATTTGAGCTTACGCTAACCAATAGCGAAAACTCAATAAAGATGATCGTTCGCTTATTTTCTGGCGCAAGTGCGAATGTCATTTTGACAGATATGGATTACAGGATTCTTGAAGCTCTATATAGACGAACAAAGAGAGATGAAGTTGCAGGAAGCATACTTTGCATTGAAGAAAGAGATTCTGAAGGAGAGAGAAAGTTCTTAGTCCGTGAGCATCCTGATGACATTTCGTTCAATGAATTCATAGACAGGGAAGAAAGCAAGGAAGGTCTTGAGGAGAAGAAAGATGAACTAGTAAAGAGACTGGAAGCCAAGAAAGATAAAGAAATAAAAGAACTTGAAGATGCACTAGAGCGCACGAAAGCAAGGCTTCAAAGCACCTCTGGCTATGAAGAGCTAAAGAAATCTGCCGACTTACTATCTGCTTCCATATACCTAGTGAAGAAAGGCATGAGGTCAATTACTCTTGAGGATTGGGAGAACAACTCTAAGCTCACTCTTCCATTGGACCCAAGCTTGAGTCCAAACGAGAACCTTGAGCACTACTACACTAGATACAGGAAAGACAAGAAAAGTGCTGAGCTTGCGCTTGAACAAAGACAAAAACTTCAAGAAGAGATTGCGGAAAGAAAAGCATATTGGGATGCTCTTATAAAAGAAGAAAACATCCAAAAAATGCAACAGCAAGCTCAAAAAGACAAAGATGAGGATGCTATCCAAAAACCAGGGCGTCCCGGACTATACATAAAATCAAATGGCTGGGATCTAATCGTAGGACGAAATGCAAAGGAAAACGACCAGATTCTAAGACAAGGTGCACGAGGATCAGACTTATGGATGCATACAAGAGATTTCTCCGGGGGCTATGTCTTTATTAAAGCGATACGCAACAAAACAGTTCCACTTCCAGTACTTCTTGATGCAGCATCCCTTGCGATTCATTTTTCAAAAGCAAGAAAAAATGGCAAAGCTGATTTATACTACACAGAAGTAAAATACCTAAGAAGAATCAAAGGTGCAAAAACAGGATTGATCATCCCGACGCAGGAAAAGAACCTGCAAGCTACCCTAGATGAAGAAAGAGTCTCAAGACTCTTGAAGGAAAGATAAATGAGAGCGACATACCATAGTGATATATTCTTCCCAAGCGATAAAGACGAGCTATTGGCTTTAGCTTCCCCTCTTGATAAAAGAGAGGAAAAGAAAGCAATCATAGTTCCCCATCAGGACCTTAGACTTGCTGCAAAGGCATATCAAGAAGCATTTAGATACATTCCAAATAAAGCAAGGATCATCGCGCTACTCCCTCTTCATGGTGAAAAGCTTTTAAAGGATGGGGATAATATCGTATTTGAACCTGAAGAGATGGAGATCGAAACTCCCATTGGCTCTCTTACTCTCGAAACACTAGATCTGAATAAAGCAGAGCATTATGCTGAAGAAGAGTACTCTGCAGAGCTTATTATGCCATATGTTCAGACATCATGCCCAAACTCAAAACTAAGTATTGTGTTTACAAGTGTAAAAAATGCGGAAGAAAGCAAAAAACTTGCAAAACTCATAGACAAATGGAATGATGAAAACACATTCTTCATAATATCTTCAAATCTAACTGGTAGACTTAAGGATAAAGAGACATTAAATATAGAGAAGAATAAAGCCATAGAAGCACTCTCTAATGGCGAGAAGCTTCTCGATAGCTATAGGAAAGGACATATTTCAATATGTGCCTCTCCTATCATTGATGCCCTTTCGAGAGTCATCGATGGAAAATGGAAACTGATTGAAAGTGTGGAAGATGTCAGCACAGGACATGCTTCATTTTTTAAGGAAACGAAATGAAAGAAAGACGTGAGATAGTAAACGATGTTACTACAATCAACATCAATGGAGTCGAATACTCTGCCATTATCATAGGACCTGAAAAAAGCGGTGTACCAAAACATGTATTGCAAACAGAGAGAGAAGATGGAATCATAATTGATGGCAAAGAGATCACTCCTTTCCATTGGAAGGGAATTATCAAGGATGACACATATCAATATGTTTATTTTGAGAAAGCTAACCTTGAGCCAATAGAAACCATTACAACATGTCACAGAAAGGATGCCTTGAATCTCATAAAGGAGATTGCATATGGCATAGAGCAAAGCTCTGCAAAGTTCTTGGACAATGCAATTGGTGTCTTCCCTCTATATAGAATCTATATTCTCGATAAAACAAAGATTGTTCTTCTTCCTCCAGATATGGGCTCTATGTTGGAAATTGCAAGAATGGGAGAAAGACGAGAACAGGAAGCTAACTACCTAATAAAGAAGAATACAGAAAAAGGCTTCATCCTTATTCAGGAGCTAGCTGAATTGATGTATTGGGCTGCATCAGGTCGTCTTCCTTACGAGAGCAAGGATGTTAGAACCTGTGATTACACAGAAGTTCCTCTTGAGTGGTATGAGAAGAATCTCGATGAAAAAACAATGGGATTTATCAACTTTGTACTGCATGCAAAAGAGCGACAGATGCGAGATATCGCGGGCAACAGAAAATCTAGCGAAAACGTATCATGGTTTCTAAATAGAGTTGATGAACTAGAGTGGAATCTCGATAACAAAACCATAGACGAGAGAGAGAACGATATCGAGAAGACAGAAAACACAGAAGAATTTGGTCAATATTTCGAGAAGATTCAAAAGAAAGCAAAGAAAAGAGACTTCTGGAGAGTCAAAGGTACATTGATTCTTTCTGTTGCTGCAGTTGTTATCATAATGGGAACAATATTTGGTTCAATTCTCAAATCAAAGTTCGAAGCTCCATATACAAAGGATATGAATCAAGTAGAAATCATTGAGGATTTCTTCAAGAACATGAATGACTTGAATGCTGCTGATCTGACACACAATGGAATCAAGACAGATGCACCACAAACATCTGCTGTAATGAACCTCTTTGTTACAAAACAAACCAGAACAGCTTATGAGATGAAGGACCCACATATAGATCTCGAAACATGGCTTGAAAATGGAAAGCCGGCAATTCCAGAAGCGAGCTTCATATATGGCGCTGACATAGAGTCTATAGAGCAAATCGATGACGACACATTCAGGGCAAGTGGCATTTGGTATGTGCCATATGCAGAGAGCGAGGAAGCTGAGATTACTCCTCCAGAAGGATACATAGTTGTTTATCTATATGAAGTGGATGAGGATTTCACATTTGAATATTCAAAACGCGGCTGGTGGACAGTTACAAACATCACACTGTCAAAGGAAAACCCTATTGGATACGAGCTTGTGGAAACGTATGCAGTGCAAAATGGAATACAGAAGGCACTAGGCGAGAAATAAAGGCAAACAATCTAGAGGAGATAGCGCAAGGCTGTCTCCTATTTTTATCGCGAAAGAAAGCTATCGACAAGGCCTTTGATGGTATCTACATCCTCAGGAGAGACGAAATTAGCATCAGGGAACGATCGAAAGAATGTCATCTGTCTCTTTGCATATTTTCTGGAATTCAAAGCAATCTCTTTCTTGATGGCGTCCATGTTCATCTCACCGCTCTCGCGAGCAAGAAAGAACTCTTGGTATCCTATGCCTTGCATTCCTGGCCACGAAGAAGTAGCCCCGCGCCTAATTAAGGCCTTTATCTCATCATAAAGCCCCATAGAGAACATTATATCGACTCTCTTGTCGATTCTATCGTCAAGAATCTTCTTGTCTCTTGTAAGAGCTAGAATAAGAATATCGATATCATCACGCATCTCATCTCCAAGCACAAATGATGATAAAGGCTTCCCTGTCTGATAATAAACCTCTAACGCTCTAGAGACTCTGTAAACGTCGTTTATGTTGATTCTTGATGCAGATGTAGAATCTACACGCATTAACTCAGAATAAGCCCATTCTACCCCATTTTGCTCAATTAGAGCCTTTACGCGCTCACGAATAGACATATCAGATGCTGGAGTCTGGGCTCTACCATATACAAATTGCTTGAAATAATATGCAGTTCCACCTGTGAGCAATGGAATATTGCCCCTTTCATTTATTTGATATACAAGAGACTCTGCATCACGCAAAAAATCCCCAACAGTATATTGCTGATGGGGATCCCTGATATCCACCAAATGGTGAGGTATCTTATCCTGCAGCTCTTTTTCTGGCTTTGCTGACCCAATATCCAATCCTCGATAAACCTGGACTGAATCGGAGTTGATTATTTCAAATCCTTCCGAAAAAAGAGCTTCAGTAAGAGCAGTCTTTCCAACTGCAGTCGGTCCAAATAGGACTATTGCTTTAGGCTTAGTCTTCACCCTCTGTATACTCGATTTCATTGTTAAGAGCACGCTCTAGGACAACAGAAACAACCTTTTCACCCTTCTTCTCGATATCCTTTCTCATATCTGTTGAGGAATAGATATTTGCTTCTTTAATGGCAACACAGGTCATCTCATAGACATTTGATTCATTATCAATAAGTGTATTAAGTGGAATGCTCATTATATCTCCTTACCTTCACAACTTATATATCATACTCAAAAGAAGGCGACGCCTTCAAGTATCTATTTAAGTGTTTTGACTTTATCTAGAATGATTTTAACTATTTCATCAGGTGTTTTGTCATCTGTTGATATAATCAAATCGGCAACATCCTCTGCTTTGGTGTTGTCGATACCATAGATAGTCTTATATCTATTAGTATCGTTGTTATCTCTATTTACAGTCTGATTGTATCTCTCTTCAAATGTGCCACCTTCGCGCTTTAGGATTCTGTTAGCACGAGTTTCAGCACTTGCAGTCAGATAGACTTTCAAATCAGCATCCTTAAGCATCCATATAGCCAAGCGGGAGCCTAGAATACAATTATCTTCATTCATTGCCATCTCTACCTGACGTCTATCTAGTTCCCTGTCGATCTCATAATCATCTTCAGCCATCTTACAGAAGGTCCAGAAATCAACACCGCGCTCCTCTGCCATTTGACGGAATGTGAAGTTAATCATAGGGCAGTTAAGTGCCTTAGATACCATTGTAGTGATAGTTGTATTACCACAACCAGATTTTGATGAAATTGCAATTCTCACTCTA
Source organism: uncultured Spirochaetales bacterium (assembly GCA_934276485.1). Taxonomy (GTDB): domain Bacteria; phylum Spirochaetota; class Spirochaetia; order Sphaerochaetales; family Sphaerochaetaceae; genus Ornithospirochaeta. Next base: position 22,881 of record CAKQTE010000083.1, read on the forward strand.
TGTTCCTTATCTGTTCTCTTATATTCTCTAGGTTATCCTTCATCTTTACAACTTGGAGATTGATCTCAGCAAGCTGGGACTTGGATGCAGTTGTATTGCACTCCCTGTTCATCTCTTGGCACAAGAAATCCAATTGTTTTCCAACTGGTTCCTCTAGCGAAAGTAGTCTGAAATACTCCTTTATATGTGTCTTTAATCTAGACATCTCCTCGTTTATTGAGTATTTGACAAGCAAAGCAGCAACTTCTGTCATGAACCTTGGATCATCCTTGCCCTTCTCGCCTGTAAGCTCTTCATATTTCTGGAATAGAGTATTTTTAAGGAATTCTTCCAACTCTCCACTCTTTGATTCAACATAGTTAACAGCTTCCTCAAAGTTCTTGCCAAGACGAATCAAATCTTCCTCTGTTCCTTTTCCGTCAGATAGCTTTGATGCCTCAAATTGAGCCAAAGCATCCTTTAGAGCACTTTCAACACCAAGCTTGTAGAACTCCTGGTCTTGGAAAGATGATGAGACGATCAAGCCTTCAAGATTTGCATAATCAGAAAAGGATGGCTTGAGTCCTGTTTGCTTGGAAACATCTTCAAACACTCTCTTGTATTCTTCCAAAAGAACTTCATCATAGCTAAGAGTTGTTCTTGATTGAAGAACCTTAAGACGCATTGAAAAGTCCACATGTCCACGCTTAGCAATCTTCTTGATCTCTTCATCCACATAGTTTTCATAAGATGAAAGAAGTGGATTGATATTATGGAATATCTCCAAATATCGATTGTTATAGCTCTTTAGTTCAATCTCCAGAGCATAATCATCACATTTATATTGGCCAAAGCCATATCCTGTCATTGATTTCATAAGTACTCACCTAGCAATTATCGTAAGACAATGCTTACCTTCTGCCAAGAGCTTTTCTGCTAGCGTCCTGATCTCGGCACTATCTGAAAGGCAAATAGAACCAGATAGAGCTTTTGGAAGCGGAGAGAATATCTGGGCATCCAAAAGTCTGAGAAATTGCTTTAAAGCCTTATTTTTATTACTTGAGACAATGATTACATAGGAAGAAGAGGACAACGCCCGAACCCAAGCGCGAGGATTATTAACAACATCCTCTCCAGGATAAAGAATGACAATATCTCCTTGCCTATCCTTCAATAGCGATGAAACCTCATCGGAATTGGCACAAGGGAAAACATCTCCCACTGCAAAAGAAAACGAGGATGCAGAATAATGCATCCTCTCTTCTCTTGGCATAGTAGTTTTTCTTCTATTACCAAAAAACTTCATAACTCAAGCTCTTACTTTGAAAGCTTTGCGTTACACTCTTTGCAGATCTTTACCTTAGCGCCGTCAACTTCTTTCTCGTAAAGGCACTTGATTGCTTCTCTCTTGCAAACTGGGCACTGAGCTCTACCATTGTTGAACTGATCTCTGATACCTGTTCCTCTATGTGCTTTGGACATGATTTTCTCCTTATAATGAATTGACTGTTGAAAATGTTACCCTAAGAGCGGGAAACGGTCAATAGAATTGGTTATTTCTTGGTAGCAAGAAGTGATACGACATGAGCTATATCCTCATTGTCATCAGCTTCGATTGCTTTTATGTCAAAACCGATAAGGGAAAGAGCATTGATCACATCATCTGCCATGTAATATTTCATATATACCTCTTCATCCATTGAATACCATGATGGATAAAGATTCTTCTCCATTGCAGTCAATCCAACTGCATCTGGAAATGATAGATACAAAACTCCACCTGTAGAAAGTAAGTCATATAGATTAAAGAGGTATGGCGTCAATTCTCGAGTATTCAAGCTTTGAATCTGCAATACAGAAACAGCAAGATCGAAGTTTTCCTTTCCTATATAGCTAGCAAATGGAGCTTTTACTATCTCCAGGCTAGGACACTCACTCTTTCCATCTTCCAGATAATCCTCTCTTTCGTCCACTGCAATGATTTCGGCTCCTTTGCAAAGTGTGTTATATACACCAGAGAGCATCGTGGATGCACCTCCTGAGAGAAGAATCCTTCCTATATTGTCCTTCAATGATAAAGCGTCAACTGAATATCGAAAGAGCTTTGAATTCTCTTCCATCCATAAACCTAATGCACTATTCATATTCCACCTCTATAGTAGCACTTCTCTTGCGATCTCAACCAAGTGAGATGTCAAACGATCAATATCATCATCGCTAACAAACGAAACAGATTCATTCACGCCGGAAGCCCAATTTATTGAATAAGCAATGGATGCATTCCTGATTCCAGCTTCCGCAAGGAGCACAGCTTCCTTTGCAAGCGTCATTCCTACAATATCAGCCCCCATAGCTCTATATGCTCTGATTTCGGCCTTTGTCTCAAGCCTTGGGCCTGATGTTGTTATATAAACAAGAGGATCTTTTACAGAATCCTTCTCAAGAAGCTTATCGCATAGAGTTCTATCGAAAGGTGATGACATATCTATATGCTTAACGCCTTTCTCCCCACCTGTGAAGAATGTTTCAGCCTTCCCTGACACGTCAATAAAATCATCTACAACGCCCCACTCTAATGGCTTAAGGCGATCTGAGATCGAACCAACTGCATATATTGAAACGACTCTCTCAACACCAAGATCTTTCAAAAGAGCAATATTTGCCTTGTAGTTGATCAAGTGTGGAGGAACTGAGTGTCCTACAGAGTGTCGTGGAAGATAAACAACTCCATTATGCTCTGAATATGTTACTGTTCCATATTCATTTGTAACTGTCTTTGTAGATGCTTTGAAAGCATTTGTCTGATCGACTCCAGTACCACCTAATACTGCAACTCTCATAAAATTCCTTCCTTTGTGATAATTCCTTTGACAAGCTTTGATGGTATGATATCAAAACATGGATAGAGAGCGTTTGCACTCTCTTCTGCAAGCTCTATTGACTGATACGATTTGATTTCTTTTCCATCTCTGTACTCCAGATGAATATCATCATATTTCTTTGTTCTATCAAGTCCCATGGAAAATGCATAATATGGAACACCAAAATAATTGCTTGCTATAGCATTGGAAAGTGTTCCTGTCTTATTGACAACTGTCCTATCTTCAAGAGCCAAATCGGAGGCTGTCATATATATGTTGATATCGCCCTTTGCAAGAAAATGCGCAGGCATGCCATCTGTTATCAGATATGTCTCTATCCCAAGCTCTCTTAGGGAAGGTTCTGTTAGGTGTGCTCCCTGAAAATAAGGACGCGTTTCAGGAACATATACTCTTATCCTTTTTCCATTCTCATGTGCTTTCTTCACAGAAAGTAGAAAAGTATGTTCAGGAAAACATGTTGTTAAAATACCCGTTCCGTCTTCAATCAAACTCTCGCCCATCGTACTCATTTGATCATACGCAGCGTCAAAAGACGATAAAATATCATCAATGACGAATTCAAAATCTTCGCCATTTTCATATCGTTCGACCAACGAGGAAAGAGTTCTTTTCATTGTTGTATTTGTTGGTCTTGCTTTAGAGAGAGTCTCCTGAGCGCAATAGATACTATCCTTGTCATTGCGATATGTCATACGCATTGCCTCTAGAGCAACTTCCAGTGGCCCTCCTCCCTGCGTAACCATGTCTTTTATCGCCTTGGCACACTCTTTGTAGTCACGTGCAACAACATATTCCTTCTTGAAAGGGAATACACGCCTGTCGAGAATATGAATGCCATCTGGATGCAATGATGCTATGTTTTCATGTCTTAGAACAAAAGGTAAATCCAATTCCATATTTCCATTAACCAACCTTTTACACTTTTATGGGCATTTCCATGATACCAAAGAGTGAAAACCATGCAAACTCCACATTAGAAAATCATAGTTTGATTGACCATTAGCGCCGTAGATAGTAGATTTTTTATATTACTGAAAAAAAGGATAAAGAAATACGCAATGAAAAAAACATTATCAATTTTGCTAATACTTCTCGCTGTTTCTTCTTTTTCACTCTTTGCACAGGGTGCTATCGAGAAGGGAGAGAATGAGAAACTTATTCAAGTCGTTTCCATCGAAAAGACAGAAGATGGATACTATGAAGTCTATGGCATCGTAGATGATGGCTCAGATATCATCTACTATCTTGCAGATGATTTGAAGATAAATTTCCCAGTTGAAGAAATCAAGCCAGGAATGTATTTGTATGTAGAGGACAAGGGAATGATGACAATGTCAATTCCTCCTCAATCTCCAGCCATCGGTGTAAGAAATGTTACAATGGCTGTTAAGGGAGGTCTTCTTGCATATCCTTCTCTTGATGATTTTTCTCTGGATATTTCAGAGCCAAACCTTGACGATATCTATTCTGCATTCAGCTATTCACTTGGATATTTGACTACTGCTAATTATGTAAATAGCGGAATCGTATTCAATGCTGGATACTTTGCAAAAGGAGTACTAGATGCATGGCAATATCTAGAGGTTGAGTCATTCTTCACACTAGATGAGATGAATGATTACCTCAACCAGTATGTCAATGAAGTACTAAGCTCAGGTGTTTTAGGCGAAATTGGTTCAATCTACACATCCCTTGATGATATCAATGCTCTTCCAAAACCAGAAGCTCTTGATCAGAAATTTGCATATTCATATGGATACCTGATTACACTCGACTTATTGTTCCAGGGCTATGATCTTGTAGCTCCAGACTTTGCAACTGGTGCTTTATATGCTCTTTATGGACTGGAACCACTTGCAGATGAGGAAACACTTTCTGCAAAGATTGATGAATATAGCGCTTATCTAACAGAAAAATACATGGCAATCATCGAAGAGATGAAAGTTGCTAACCTAGAAGAGGCAAATGCATTCTTGGAAGCAAACAAAACAGCAGATGGTGTTGAAACTCTCGACTCAGGAGTTCAGATTGCGCTCCTAGAGCAGGACGGAGAGCCAGGTGCTGTTCCTACAGAGACAGACAGTGTTGTAGTTAGCTACATCCTAACTCTTCTTGACGGAACACGCGTTGACGAAGGAAACGGAGTAACATTCAACCTACAGTCAATGATTCCAGGCTTCAGAGAAGCAGTTACTCACATGCATGTTGGTGATTCAATCATTGCATACATTCCACCAGAGCTAGGATATGGCGAAAGTGGTGCTGGAGATATAATTGAGCCAAACTCACTCTTGATCTTCCAGATCATGCTTCATAGCATTGTTCAAACAAACTAATCTATAACTAGAGAGAGAAGCAGCAGAGTCAAAAGCTCTGCTGTTTTCATTTTAAAATACAAATCTTACGCACTTAGTTGCTATCGGAAGCGAATACATAAGGCCCCGCTTTACGCTCTCATAGCCGCTGTAAAGCAAAAAACGCCCTGGAGAGAGCTTGAATACGGAAGAGTCGATACTGACTATCTCCTCTCCTTCTAGGCAGATTTCCAAATATGTCTTATTGGAATCAAGAGTTGTCTTAAATCCATTTTGGGATGTTAGGAAAGTATCAATGATATGCACTCCCTTATCCTTTCCAGGATTAGGATACTCGCCTTGTGTCTCGTCATATGGAGTTGAGTGATCCATAACTTCAATTACAGTATCTATAAAGGAAAAAGCTCCCTTATAGCTTTCTAGTTCATCCAAAGTATCAAAAACAATCATATGATGAGTATAAAAAAATGGAGGCTTTTTAAATAGCCCCCACTCTATCAGTTCAAGCTTTCTCTTATCTTATCCGCAAGTGCAGCGAATTGAGGTAATTGCTCCTCTTTTAGAGCACTCTTTATCGAGATTGTCTCTGCAAGTATATTCATGTTCTTCAATGAAGATACAAGCTCTACCATCTTCTTTCCACTCTGAAGAGCCCATGTACCATTTTCAACAATAGCAACATTCTTGTTCTGCCAATTGTGCTCCTTGAGGTCAACCAATAGGTTCTCCATTGGAGTAAAGATCTCAAGATTGTATGTTGGGCATAGAAGAACAACAGTGGAGTACTTGAATGCTTCTGCAACTAGGTATGAAGAGTGTGTCTTTGATACATCATACATATGGATGTTTCTAACACCACGCTCGGAGAGCATTGAACCAAGAACCATTGCTGCGTTCTCTGTATCTCCATAGATAGTGCCATATAAAACCAAAACTCCATTCTCTTCAGCTTGGTAGCTTGCCCATCTCTGGTGCTTTTCTATAAACCAAGCAATTCCATCTTTCTCTCTCCAAACTGGACCATGCAAAGGACAGATCATCTTGATATCCAAAGCACTTGCTTTCTTCAATACGCTCATTGTCTGCATGCCATACTTTCCAACAATGTTGATGTAGTATCTTCTAGCATCCTCTAGCCACTCGTGCTCAAAGTCATATTCATCAGCAAACAAGTTGCCACTTAGCGCTCCAAATGTTCCGAAAGCATCAGCTGAGAACAGTATTCCACTTGTTGATTCATATGAAACCATAACCTCTGGCCAATGAACCATTGGAGCGGTTACATATGTGAAAGTGTGCTTACCTGTAGAGATAGTGTCTCCTTCCTTGACAACGATTGCTCTTGAATCAACATCGAAATCAAAGAATTGCTTAAGCATCTGCACTGTCTTAACATTTCCAATGATCTTTACCTCAGGATAGCGAATGATCAAATCCTCAATCATTGCACAATGGTCTGGCTCCATATGGTGAACTGTAAGGTAGTCAAGCTTTCTACCATTTAGCAAATATTGAATGTTCTCAAAGAACTGCTTTGACACAGAGTGATCTACAGTGTCGAGAACCATTGTCTTTTCATCCAAGACTATATATGAGTTGTAGCTAACACCACGATCAATTGGATATACATTCTCAAAGAGAGAAAGTCGTCTATCACTAGACCCGATATAATAGATATCATCTGCGATTAATCTTGTATTATGCATTGAATACTCCAATCAATATTTATTTATTGAAATGATACATGAAAATGCAAATCTGTTGAATATAAGAGAGCTATTGTCTTTCCAAATAGTAATCTACTGTATTCTTCAATGCACTTTCCAATGAATAGATACTTCTCCAACCCAGAGTTTTTATCTTCTTTGAAGAGAGAGCATATTTTCTATCGTGTCCAGGTCTATCGGGAATGAATTCAATTAATTCTTCACTCTTTCCCATAATGGAAAGAATCATCTTCACAAGATCCAGATTCGAAATTCTTTCATCACTTCCGATGTTATAAATCTCCCCTAGAGTGGAGTTTTTTGTGATAATCATATCTAAGGCTCTTATATGGTCAATTACATATATCCACTCTCTGATGTTCTCACCACTACCATAGAGCCCTATCTTCTCATCTCTTTGTGCTTTCTTTATTACGAGAGGAATAAGTTTCTCAGGATATTGTCTTGGGCCATAGTTATTAGAACACCTAGAGATCGAAACAGGAAGGCCATATGTCCTGGAATATGCCATCGTCAAAAGATCTGCAGATGCTTTTGAAGCGCTATATACACTTGAAGGCATAAGAGGCGATTTCTCTCCAAACAAATCTTGGCTATCGAGAGGCAAATCTCCATAGACTTCATCTGTCGAAATATAGTGGAACCTCTCTATGGAGTACTTTCTTGCACACTCCAAAAGTACAGAGGTTCCAATATAGTTCGTGAGCGAAAACAAGACTGGATTTTCAATGGATCTATCGACATGGGTCTCAGCTGCAAAATGCACTACGATATCAAAGCGATACTTATTGAATAGGTCATCCATTAACGTCTCATCGCAAATATCGCCTTTTAAAAACGTGAATCTGAAGCTTTGAGACGCATTCTTAAGGTTTTCCAAGCTACCTGCATATGTCAGCTTATCTAGACCATATACAATCCATGAAGAATGTGTTTCCAATATATAATCGACAAAATTAGAGCCTATGAAGCCAGCACAGCCGGTAACCAAAACTCTCTTCACCTCTCTTCGTCCTCCTCTTCTAGTAGAAATGAAGCAGCTTCTGCAAGGCTTAGCAAGTTGAATTGACTGACAAGAGGAATTCCCTCATAGTCACCTGCAAGGTACTTGTTCTGAATATTGTTTGTTCTTTGGGTTCTAAAGGAATAATCCTTAATATTGGATATTTCCTTGTTGCCCCTATCATCAACCTTGATGATGTACATGCACTCCTGTGGAAGTTGTTTCATCAATTGGGTGTTATGGATTGTGCAAATGAATTGTCCAGAAAGAGATGAAAGCATATTCTTCGATAGCTCAAGAAGAACTATGTCATGAATGCCTCCTCCTACCTCATCTACAATGCAAGTGCCACCCATAACAGAAGAAAGCATATAAGGAAATAGCTCTGTTAGCTTCTTGATTCCAGCAGATTCCATCTCATATGGAACTTCTATCACCCTAGATCCTAGATTGCGTACAAACACAAGCTCGTAGCACATTCTTTGTCCCATGAATGATGTACGATAGTAAACACGATTAATATCCTTGAATAGCTTTGTGTAATATGAAGTCAGAAGCTTTTCCATAGCTTCCATTCCATCTCGACCTAGTCTATCGACAAAGCCAAATGCAATGTTTTGAGTTCCAAATGATCTAGGATAGATGTTTCCATCTTCTGAGTAGACTGCAATATTCCATAGTCCATCCATTACATCTATCAAGTTTGGATTGACCATGTTCTCAAAGATTCCTCTGTTGATACGATGTCTCTCTCCCATCAATATAGCCATGAAAGTCTCTGAGCCAAAGTAGCGCTGCATGCTATCATAAAGCTCAGTACGATAGTCTTTATCTGTAAATATCGAAGGACTAAGAAACCACTCTTCGTCATTGATCGAATAGATAACGCCATTTCTGTTTCCAATCTTGTAGCAAAGCTTTTCGCTAATAACGCTATCTGAATCAAACTTCAGGCTATAGCTACCATTTTTATTGTCAAAGACAAAGCCAATTTCAATTTCCAATGGACTATCGGAGCAAAGAGATTGCGCATTTAAAAGTAGCTGTCTCAGGTCTTGGGTGCTGCTTTGGAGTCTATACTTCAACTCCTCGCTTGGAAGCTCAGGATAGAATCCCTGAACTCGTGATGGAAGCTCTCTTACAGCTTCGTCATCCTTTATTGTTCTGAATGTTCTGCATAGAAAATACAGTGCTGATACCAAGTGTGATTTTCCAGCACCATTTTCGCCATAGATATATACAGAGCTGTTTATTGCATTATGTCCCTCTGTAAGATTGAGAGTGACATCTGGAAGAGATTTGAAATTCTTAATATGAATATAAGTTAACATTAAAGCCTCCGTTTGTTATAAAATATAACATATTCAAATTATATTCAATAAAAATTGAAGGTTTAAATAACTTTTGTTATATGATTTCTTTCAAATTCCTTTCCTGAGATAGTATATATCTCCTTATAGAACTCCCTATATTTAGAAAGGCCAAACTCAAGGGGCTCCTTCTCCTTATGAGCAAATGAGTTTGCCTTTGATTTAAATTTATCAAAGGATGGATTTGAAGAGCCGGAATATAGTACATAGAAGATTACTTTATCTCTTAACTTCGATATGCTTTCGTCTGGGAACAGGGCTTGCTGTAACAAATAAATTGAATCGAAAGCCTTTTTCTGAATAACACGACGATCGATATTCCTTGTTGGTTGATTCTTGAATTCTATCAAGTATATGTTTCCATGACTGAACGAAAGAGCATCTGCACTTGCAAGATACTCTCCTGCTCTATATAGCTGGCAAACATCCTTAGCAATATCATCAAAGTTGTATATTACATAATAATCTTCATGGATCAAGGATTCTTTCTTCATCCCATCATAGCTTGTACGAGAGAATGTAGATACATAGTCTTGAAGATCTATAACCATCACAAATCCTCCATTGGACTATATAGATCGTTATAGATAACCTCCAGATTCTCTGTAACATCAACTGCTGAGAAAAGTCGTGTATCTTTATCTTTCTTCATTGAATAGAAGTGATAATCTGCCAGCTCTTCTTCCCCTAATGCAACTTCCAATGCCCTAATGAAGTAGATGTTATGTGATGACAAGAACATCTTGATATTGAATTTCTTTGATAGAGCAACAAGCATACGAGCAAGTGCAACTTGTTTCTCTGGATGCAGATTTGTCTCAGGCTCATCGATAATCAAAACAGAGTTTGGTGTTAGTGTTCCATTTCCTATCAACCGCGATAGCTCTAGAAAGATCATAACACCCGATGCTGTGTTATCTAATGAGATCTCACAATCTGGAAAATCCTGGTCCACATATACATATCCATGATCTGTCTTCTTCAGGTATCCACTGGCATTGTAATCAAGAATGCTTCTATATTCATCCAAGAGGCTATCTGCATCTTTCAGCAAAGGCTTTGTCAAATCCTGCCTTAATTGATCTGAAAACGAATCAGACCAACGTGATGGACTTCTAAGATATACAACATTGATTTTCTTTCCAGCTGTCTTATCTATCTCTAGCTTATGAGAGCCAACTCTCAATAGTGATAAATGTTCATCTCCATCGATTATCTGCAAATGATCCAAAGCATCACGTCCAAATGTTGTCATCTGTCCTGAGAACAGCTTCAAGGTATAATCCTTAACAACATTCTCATCGACTTTATCGAGCCCCAATAGCTCCAACATTCCATATAAACACTTGGAGATCGTTGTCTTTCCAGAACCATTGTAACCAGCAATTACAGAGACAGAGTCAATGAATATATCTGCAAAATCAACCTTTCCTATAGATCTAATAACCAGCTCCATAAAGCCTCCTTCTTTATTTAAAGATTAGCACAAAATGCATCAGAGACTAGAAAACATTATCAAACTACACATGGAAAACATCTTCTACCTACAAACTACACCTATTGATTGGTGTTTAGGTTGTTTCATTTAACAGTTTCCATGAGGTGTAAATATCTGCATTGCATATGAAGCATCCGTTTAAGCATCCATGTTTTCACTAAAATTCCTGAAGACACAAAATGGTTCAAAAGAAAAAGATTCAGATATTTTGATGCTTACATAGATACGAAGAAAGCCTCCACGAGTAGGAGGCTTTCATGAGTTATTTTAAATCATTATTCTACAGATACAGTCCAAAGACCTTCACCGTTTTGCGTTGCCTTGAAACCTGTTGGAACAAATGCAGAAGGATCTGAATCAAAAGAACCGCCCTTAATTACAAGGTTATCATTTTTCTTTGATTCCAAAGTACCTTCAAAAGTGCCACCTGTGATAATGATTTTGGAGGTATCATTTGTACAATTATTTATAATAGGTCCAATGATTTTCCCACCAGAAATATTGATTACAGCCTTGATTTCAACATTGTCTTCTCTCTTGTTCATATTTGAAGCATATATAGCAGCATAAGGGCTTTCAATTGTAACACCATCCTTGATGTTAATCTCACCACCAGTTGAATAAGCATATGCACCATATTTTTCTGAATAGAAATAACCACTATTAACATCTGTTTTACCATTATAGGATACAGTGATTGCATTAGGAGTCCAGGCAGTATCAGCTTGGTCAGTGGTTACTTTGAAATTACAATTGTTAAAAGATGCCCATACACCAGCTGCTTCTACAGGAAGAGCTCCATCTGTTTCGATATCAACATTAGTAAAAAGTGCATTAACTTTGTCTGTTGTTGAATTATCAAAGTAAAATGCTTTCGTTCGTTTAGCAGGATCTTCATTGATACGCTTGATCTTGCAATTTTCAACTACAATATTTTCAACGTCCAAAGTAACAGTAGTGTACGTAATAATTGAATTCGAATCTACAACAACATTTTTGATTGTAATTGATGCTGTTTTAGTTTCAACTTCAGGATTTATATTTTCTATAACTCTGATGAAAGAACCTGAATCTGTTTTCCCAAGATACTTTCCACCATTTAAAGTTACAGAGACATTGTCCCCTGCAATATCAAGAATTCCATAGTTTTGATTTTCAGTAAGAGAGGTTTCTGGACTTACCCAAAAAGTACTACCTGTCTTGGTTCCATCAATTTCAACTTTAATATCATCTTTAACTACCTTGAAAGGACGAGCTTTTAGGCCTTCTGCCTGTGTTAAGTTGAATCCATTCAATCTAATTGCCAATGATTTGTTTATGTCGAAATGCTTAGTTACTTCAGAATCCTTTAGAAGAGTTAAATCAATTTCCAAGACTTCAGAATCTTCTAAGACCTTTGTTAAGGCTTCGCACATAGTCGAATAATAAACTTCATTAACAATAACTTCAGCAGAAGTTACATAAAACTCAGAGAAGTGAGTTGTCTTGAATGTTAATTTTCCAGTCTCACCATCATAAACAACATCTGTTGGCTGTTTGCCATCTCCAACATACTTAACATTAACTCCTGTTAATCCCTTTCCAATATATGTTGTAACTGTTACAGCTTCAGAGAACTCTATTACAGCTGCATCATCTACAGTAAGAGTTAAATCAAGTCCTCCGATTACTGCAGAAGTTTCATCAAAAATAGCTAAGTCACCTACAGTATCTGCTGAATATGCTTTGACTCCGAGCTTAGCTTTTGTTCCACTAACTATGCCTGCGGGAATCTCAACTGCTGTCTTTATCTCTTCTGCAGCTCCACCTTCAGGAGAAACAGGAGAGCTATTTACAGCAATGTTCGTAACTGTATCAGTCTTAATCTCTTGAGTAGCTGTTGCTGTTCCATCATTTGGGTTGAATGTCGTATTGCCTGTTATCTCATCCAATGAACCACCGATCTTTGTTGTAAGATTATCCCAAACATTGATATAGATTGCATTCTCACCATAAACCAGGGATTCATCTCTGTTTGTATACTTAACTGTTACTTTATAGGAGCCTGAAGTTACAGTTACTGTTCTTTCTGTTGAATCTGTTAGTGTTTTAACTACAGAACCATCATCAGCTTTGGATATGACAATGATTTCCTTATAGTTCTTTATAGGCTGGTTGTTCTTATCTTTTAATTCGATAACACCCTTAGCTGGGAATTCAATAATGCCTTCTGATGTCATAAGAGCCTTAACAGTTACTGCAACATTATTTACTTTATCAGCCTTGATCGTAGCAGTTGTCTTTCCTGTATAAGCAAGTTTTGTTGCATCTTTATCTACATATCCATAAAGAGTGAACTCCCAATCACCTAGAGAGAAAGGTCCTACTTGGTTACTGAGCTTTCCATCATTTCCAATAAGCTCTTTTTCTGATGTTGCACCTGTCGATAATCCAACATCATCCTTCTTTACAGCCTCATATCTCCAATAAAGATCTGCAGGATTGAGTTCAGGATTAACCTTGTTCAAACCTCTTGCTACATTTTCTGCTGTAGCAAATCTAACAGATGCTGTCCCTGCATCTTTTGACAAGTTATTGTCGCAAGATACAAACAATGTAGTCATGATCAAAGCTATCAAGATCATTGACAATACTACTCTCTTCATATATTCGTCTCCCTTTTAATTATGCTTATTAAGCTATTCTTATTGATTTAGACCAAACTCCATATTGGTTTCTAACTACGCACATTACTGTGTAAGTCAGCGTCTTATCACCTTCAAAATCAAATGTGGATTTATTCGCACCATAAACTATTTGGTTATTGACATACCACTCAATACTTGTGGCTTTGTATTCTTCTTTCTGTTTATCAACAAACTCAAAGCTGACAATCCACTTTGTGTCATCAGAGGCAGTCCCGTCTTCTTTAATCTCTCCATTTGGAGTTTGATCTTCATATCCGATATCAAAGCCGCCAGACGCGTTTCCCCCGGATCCTCCGCCATAGCCACAGATATCACAATGCTTGTTTGAGCCTGTTCCTACAAAAACATGAGGTTCTTTCTCTCCAAGAATTTGGTTACACACTGCGCATCCAAGCCAATGATAATCAGCATCTGTCAAATATGTGATTGTGTGTTTCTCATATATAGGTGTCACTATTGCATTGCTACTGGTTATTTGATCTCCGTCTTTGACCTCTTCATCTCCAGAAAACCATCCTTTGAAGTGGAACCCTTCTCTATTAGGCATAGATGAAGGCAATGACCATACATGGTTTTCTGCAAGATTGGTAATGGTGATTCTTTCAAGGTTAATCGCATTTTGATAAAAAGATGTGTCAATTGCTGTATTTCCAGCGATTGATAGCCGCTTCAGGCTTTTTGCGTCTTCATCTCTTTCGTAGCCAAGGAACTTAACAACAGGAATCTTTCCATTGTCTGAATGAACAAAAGCAGGGATATCAAGCTTAACTACATTTGCTCCTTCTAGAACAGAGACAAAGCATTCTCCTTCGTTTGCATAGAATTTCAGATATGGATAGATGTTTTGGTTTATTCCTCCATCAAACATGGGCTGTGAACAGGAAAACAACAACAAAGCAGACAAAAACATAATTATGACATTTCTTATCTTCATCGCAATCCTCCTACAATCTCTTCTCGATTGAGAAGGTAATGCCATCCAATAAATAGCTCATGCTTCTGTAGAGTCTGTCACTGCTATGGTTGTATGCAAAGGAACAACCTGTTGATAGACTTAACGCAAAAGAATCGGAAGCTATAAAGTCAAATCCAAAGCCAGCACCTAGAATTGGTGCAATAGAATACTTTTGGGCATTCAGGCTAAACAGAGCTCCTGCATCAATGCCTGTTTTAAAAGCGACACTTTCTGTAATTGGAATATGATAGTTTACGCCTATCTTTACAATTTGATTGGTAACCATGAATGCATCAGGTAAAACCGTTTCCTTCTTGTTTAAAAGAAAAACCTTGTATCCTAGATTGAATTCAAGGTTATTGGTTTTTAGGTATCCAACATCCGCACATATACCAATTCCTGGCTGAGTTACCGTCAGATATTTTGCATTCTCGATGTCATGACCATTATAAAAATCATAGAGTCCAAAGCCTGCTGCTGATAATCCGAACCGAAGAACATACTGTTTTGGCTTTGGAAGCATAAATGTTCTGGAAACTATATCAGACCAAACATCGCCATCATATGTGCACGCAATATCTATGGAGTATGTTGTATTTGATCTGAAATCAGGAACAACGACTGAGGTAATATCCTTATCAACTACAGTCCAATCTGCAGAACTATCTAGTCGATAACAAAAACTGGAGACTTGTTCATTTGGACTTTTCCATGTCCACATCAATGAACTTGCAAAAAGCCCCGCATTTACGCATAGCAAAAATAATATGATAGACAATAAGGGTTTCTTCAAAGACACAGAATCCATAGCTCCTTTCTGCCAAAGCATAACTTGCCATTAATACTGTACCCCCCCCCCCAGCACTTATTGTCAAGATAAATTATTTCTTTATATTATGAGTAATTATATAAATTGAAAGTATTAATTTTAAACCCACTGATTTAGTATCCAAATGACATCGTAGAGGTAAGCGATGAGATATCGAAATGGTGCTAAATGCCCTTTCTTTATATATCGATGACAAGTGACATTCTTGTGTAATCGAATTTCCAACTAATAATACTCTTGTTCATTAGAAGTAGTGGTGTGAGCCTAGTTATCCAAATTAAAAAGACTTGTTCTTTTCTGTTTCAAAAGAAGCTCCAAAAAGATTCTTGATTACTCCAGGAGAAGAATTTATGTATGGCACTGCGTCAAAACGTCCTTCTAGATAACATTTTTCAGCATCCATGTTTTCCCTAAAGTCCTTGAAATCAAATAATGAATAGAGTTCTGTTGAACCATCCTCTTTCTTGTTGGTAAACAGGATTTGATTCCTTCTCAATCTCTTGATATTCATTAAGTTTGTATTATGGCTTGTGAAAAGAAACTGTGCAGTCTTAGATGCATTGACGATATCCAAAATGAATTCTGCCAATTCTGTGTGCAAACTTGCATCGAATTCATCAAGAATGAGCGTTTTTCCATTTTTGCAGACATCAAGTAGTATCAATAGAAGATTGAATATCTGTATGGTTCCAGCAGATTCCTCTCCCTCAAGATGGAATGAAATATCAGGATCCCTCCTATGTGTTGTATAAAAAATAATCACATCAACATATTCGCTGGCTGTATTGCTTCCACTGAGTGTGATTTGAGGTTGAACTACATACATTGGAGTTTTTTCAATTCTAACGTTTATACCTACAATATCACTATCTGCCATTTTCAATGCTTGAAGAATCAATTCCTTGTTTTGATTGAATAATTCAACTGCATACCTACCAGATAACTGAGGCAAGCCTATATAGAGCTCAGTTCTAAAGAAATTATAAATTTTCTTTGCAACATCTCTATCCATCTGGCTAGCTCTACTAACAAACAGAGTGTTCTTGCCAGTACTTTGAGCAACATCCATAGGTTTTATCAATAGGCCTTCTCTAAAGCTATAAATATTTGCTTTCGTGTTTCCCTCATGCTCATTACGATTGACGCACTCCAACGGCTAAAGCCTGTTGGATTCTGGCCCTACAAGCGATAAATGCACCGTAGTGGCGTCTTACTTCATCTTGGACCGCTGAGGCCCGTCCAGCCTCAGTATTTATAAGTAGTCTAAACTACTGATAAACAATATTAAGCAATCTTAAATTGTTCTTAAGCTAATTTATCACTGATTTTCAATAACAGATCCTTGTCTTTTCTTTATGTTCTAATTTTATCATATATAATAATTTAAGTCCAATGAAATCGTCTTGAAAAATAGAAAAAAAATACAGATTCAGAGCCTCTCATCCCACATCTGAGCCCCGGGGCTTTCTCGGCTAGATATCGTAAATATCTTTACTTTTCGTTTTCCTGGGTAGTAATAAAGTTCTTCTGTAATAATTTCATTTCTATTGAAGGTAAACGAATACTCATACTCTATGCCATCTGTTATGAAATCTATGAAAAAGGAGCTAGGCTTAGCAGAATATCCGTCAAATTTGAATGGAACAAAATTAAACTGTACTCCCTCGTTATATAGGTGGGATTCAAGAACGATGCGAGCACAACTTGCAACTGTTTTTAAGATACTGGATTTTCCAGAAGCATTTGGCCCCAATAGACCTTGAATTTTCAGTAGAGTTTCATCTTTTACCCTAAAGACGTTATCACAGAGTTTTTTGCTCCTACTGTATTGATTAGTCCTGCTTTGAAATCAATACAAACTTCATCTTTTATGGAAAAGAAGTTACTAACCCTCATTTCTAACAGCATAAACACCTCTTATCTGTAAGTTCACTACAAATTTTAGGGTTATGTCAGATTTTTATCGAATATAATTGGAAAAATATAACCTCTCCGAAGAGAGGCCATGATCATAGCGTATTTGCAACACAAAGAATTTGAGATATCAATGAATCGATTTTCTCTCTCTTGAGTCTAGGATTGAGAAGCGTGAACTTAAGCATTGTCTTTCCATCCTTTACAGTCTGACCGATGACAATACCCTTCTCCAATAGATTTCGTCTGATCTTCTTATTCAAATCATCAGAGCCATTAAGTCTAAAGACAACACTGGAAATCTCAGGCTTCACAGCAACTTCGAACTTGTCATTTAGATTGATCTTCTCATAAAAGTATTGAGCATTTTCAACTGCAGTATCTATGATCTTTGCGTATCCATTCATTCCTCGAGTTCTGAATGCCATATACACTTTCAAAGCATCGAAGCGTCTTGTTGTTTGCAAGCTCTTTCCTACAAGGTTTATATAGCCATCCTCTTCATCTTCTTCCCTGTTTAGGTAATCAGCATGAAGCTCAAAGCATTCGAGACTATGCTTGTTCTTAACTAGCACTGCAGAGCATGAAATAGGTAGAAGGAACATCTTATGGAAATCAACAGTGATAGAATCGCATAGAGATAAGTCTCCCATTCTTGATCTATATTTATCACTCAGAATCAAACCAGAGCCATATGCTGCATCTGCATGCAAGAACATTCCTGCATTATCACAGATCTTCCTCATAGCACAAACATCATCAATTGAGCCAAAATCTGTCGTTCCAATTGTTGCAACAGAAACAAATGGCATCAAACCTGCTGCTATATCTTCCTCTACTATGCGCTTGAAAGCTGCAATATCAATTCTACAAGAATCATCAACAGGAAGCTTTACAACGCTATCATAGCCAAGACCCAAGAGGTGACAACTCTTCTCCATTGAAAAGTGTGATATCTCGGATGTGTAGAGTCTTAGTTTTCCATACCAAGAAGGAAGACCTTTCTTCTTTACATCCCAACCTTTATTCATGCAATACATATCTCTATGAGCTGTTATTGCAGATAGATTCGATTGGCTTCCACCGCTTGTGAATACTCCATCGGATGATTCATCATATCCAAAGAGCTTACATAAGGCGTGCACTACGTTCTCTTCAATCTCTGTTGCACTAGGACCTTGATCCCAGCTATCCATTGAATCATTGAAGGAAGCAATGATCAGCTCTGCAGCAATTGATTCAATTAAAGCTGGAGAATGTAGATGAGGCATGTAATCTGTAGACCAAGTTCTCAACAGGTGTGGAAGAACAAGTTCCTTAACTTCCTCAAGTACTGCATCAAAACCAAGTCCCTCATCAACAAGAATGGACTTTGAATTGATTTTATCTCTCAGCTCATATGGATTGATACCAGAAAAGGCACTCTCATCGGAAAACGATGATAGTATTGATTCTACGGTTTTATCGATTATTGCCTTATAAGCATCTCTGTCAGCTTCATCATTAGATAGCAATAGATTATGCTCTAACACTAGCATCTACCTCTTTGACAACACGAGTGAAAGTATCAAGCATGATAGCAATCTCTTCATCTGTTACATTGAGAGCACATAGGCATCTCATTACAGAGCCATTTCTACCACCCTTCTCCATAACAAGCTTGTTTTCAAAGCACATGTGCTGAATCTTTGCAGCAATCTCTCCAGATGGCTCAGGTCTTCCCATGATATCTTTCTTGCCATTTGGATCAATGAACTCAACGCCTAGCATCAAGCCTTTGCCTCTAACATCTCCGATGATGGAAACTTCCTTCTGCAGATCAATTAGTGCAGACTCAATAACATGCCCCTTTCTAACAACCTCTGCAAGGAATTCAGGCTTCTTGATTCTTTCAATGACAACGCTTCCTGCTGCCATAGCAAGCTGGTTGCCTCTGAAAGTACCTGCATGAGCACCTGCTGTCCAAGCATCAAGCTTCTTGTTGTAGATTACGACGCTCATTGGCTGAGATCCACCAATTGCTTTTGATGACAAGATTACATCTGGAACGATACCTGCATATTCAAAAGCAAATACACGACCAGAGCGGCCCATTCCACATTGGATTTCATCAACAATCATTGGAATATCAAGCTCTTCAGTGACTCTTCTTACGGTCTGCAAGAACTTAACTGGAGCTGGAATTACACCACCTTCGCCCTGAATTGGTTCAATAATTACAGCAGCTGGCTTTACAACTCCACTCTCTGGATCTTTCAACATTCTCTCAAAATATGCGCAGCAAGCATCAACTCCAGCCTCTCCCCCAAGTCCAAATGGACAGCGATAAGAATAAGGATATGGCATGAAATAAACACCAGGCATAAGATTCTGGACATTGTTCTTAGCATTGTGATTGCCAGTGAGAGCCAAAGCTCCATGTCCCATTCCATGGTAGCCACCAGAGAAAGCAATGACATTGCCTCTCTTTGTTGCAGTCTTACATAGCTTGATAGCTGCATCAACTGCATCTGTTCCTGATGGAGAACAGAACTGAATCTTTGCCTTTTCCTTCAATCCTTCTGGAAGAATTGAAAAGATTTCTTCTACAAACTTATCTTTTGTAGGAGTTGTAAGATCCAAAGTATGTAAAGGCGCAGAAGAAGAAATCAGATCGATCATTGCCCTATTTACTTCATCATCATTGTGTCCAAGTGCAAGTGTGCCTGCACCACATAGAAAGTCAAGGTACCTGTTTCCCTCAACATCCTCAATCCAGCTTCCCTTAGCCTTGTTTAGCGCAAATGGGAATTTTCTTGGGTAGCTTCTAGCAGAAGACTCAAAGTCATTCTGACGATCTGTGAAGTACTGATTTGACATGATTTTGTCCATTTCTGTTCTTCTTTCCTTTTACTCCATAATATCAATCTGGCAAAGCCAGCCTTTGGTTATGCACCAAGTTTGCACATTATTAGAAATGCCAAGAAATGATAGCAAGTTTTTGCCTTTTGGGTGAATAGAATAAGACAACATTTTTCTCAGAACATTGATTAATTACCTATCTTTTGTATATGAATCATGCATATAATTCTCGAACAATCTTCATCAAATGTTCATTTTCAAATTCATAAAATATGCTTTAGAGTTTAAATATAAGAAAACAAAAAGGAGAAGCCGAATGAAGAAAGTCACAACCCTAATGTGTATCCTACTTTGCGTATTATTCGCATTTACTTCATGTTCGAACGAACCTAGAAAGGCAACGGAAGATGAGGCTAGAATCATCAAAAGTCTAGACAGAATGAATTTTGGAAAAGTTGCAAATGACAATCTAAAACTAGATGCTTCATCAGATTCCAAATTGATTACAAGCGTTAAAATCGATGCAGGAAAAGTAGAACTTGAGGGTGGCGCCGATTTTGGAGATGGAACTGTAAGTACTAACCTTATTTTTAAATTAACAGGATTCAATGTTGAGGTTGTAGATGACTTACAAAAATATAATTTCTCTTTCGATGGAAAACTAAAGCAGAAGCTAAAAGCTGGTGCAACCAAATATTCTCTTGATTTAAACAACAGCATGGTTGTAGATGTAAATGTTAACTATAACGAAAAGAATTATCCTATCAGAATTGAAGAGAGCTTCTCTTTAAAGGCAGGAAGAGAAAAACTATACTTTGTTGGAAACCAACAAGTCACACTATAATCTTTTGTACCCTTTTATTTTCGGAGGTTTCGGCCTCCGATTTTCTTTCTAGAAAGAAACAAAAATAACTCATATATGCATTGTTTTTAGCGAAAAAGCCATTTGTTTTTGCTATACTTTTATATATAGGGAGGTACATCATGTCAAACTGTCCTGTCTGCGGAAAGAAGATATCATTTATGGAAGGATATGGTTTTTATGATCAAACCATATGCTTTGATTGTCATAAGATGACAGATACAGACTTCCTGTCCTCCCTTTCATCCCAAGCAATAAAACAAAAGATCGATGGAATTGATGACAAGTTAAAGCGTCCTGGAATTCCAGAGCGCGTCAGAGCAGACCTATTGCATGTTAGGGAGATCTTTCAGGAAGCATTTGAAGAACAAGTACTAATCGAAAGAGAAAAACATGAAGAGAATGAACAGATCAGAGGCTTCCATGTATCTACACTCTCTACTCGCCCTGGATACATGATCAAGAAATCACTTGGACTTGTATTCATAAACCCTAAAACAGAGGGTTATGAGATGAATGATTACAACTCATGGATGGAAGATGCATTAAATGCTCTTTCGAAGAAAGCCTATAAGATGGGTGCTAACACAATCCTTGATTTGCAGATTCTACAGCAAGGTAGCTATCTAGATAGTTGCTTATTTTATGGAACTGCAGCTTATACAGAACCTATCAAGACAGAAGACTAGACAAATTCTAGCTTCACGCACTTGCCTGCAACTTTCGCCAGTCGCTTTATCTCTCCAAGTGAGGGATTGCCATCTAATGCAAGAATCTTCTCGAGACGTTCTGAGTCTATTTCAGACGCATCTACCAAATCATCCAAACTCATGGTATCTAGAAGTTGGGTTATTAACTTCACAACTTCCAGATCTGCCTGAAACAAAAGAAAAATATCCTCATCCATTTTTGCCATGAGATGAGGATACTACTATTTCTTATTTTTGAGGAAGCTCTCTTACGATAGAGCGTTTTTTCTGAATATACTTTATTGCCTCTACAGATGCCTCAGCTGCAGATGTAGTTGTTGTATATGGAATATGATGACGCATTGCCTCAGTTCTGATATCGTCATCGGATTGCCTGGAGTGGAAACCCATTGGGGTGTTGATAATCAAATCAACCTTGTGTGCAGATATCATATCAACAATATTTGGATGCCCCTCATGGACCTTAAGAACTACGTTAGCAAGAATTCCTTCATTATATAGGTCTCTTGCAGTTCCCCTTGTAGCAAAGATCTCGAATCCAAGTTTTTCTAAAGCTTTTGCAACCGGTGCAATGGTTTTTCTATCCTTCTTGTTAACACTTATAATTACTCGTCCAGAAGGAGGAAGGTTGTTTCCACCAGATATCTCGGCTTTCAAATAAGCTTCTCCGAAAGTTCGACCGTAACCTGCAACCTCGCCAGTAGATTTCATCTCTGGACCAAGCTGAGGGTCTACATCCTTGAAGCGATCGAAAGAGAATACCGCTTCCTTGATAGCCCAACCAGTGATGCAATGGCCCTCTCCTATCTCAGAATTCTTCTTTACAAGTCCTTGCTCTTTCAAGCTCTCTCCAAGCCATACTCTAACTGCCGCTTCAACAAGATCAACTCCAGAAGATTTTGAGATAAATGGAACGGTTCTAGAACCTCTTGGGTTTACTTCGATGATATATAGTTTGCCATCCTTTTCCGCAAACTGGATATTCATCAATCCTCGGACATTCAATCTCTTGGATAGCTTCAGTGCCCACTGTCTCATCTCATCAAGAATCTCTGGCTTTGATTTATAAGGAGGGAATACTGCGGCAGAGTCTCCAGAGTGAATACCAGCAGCTTCAATATGCTGCAAAATTCCACCAATGTAGATGTTATTTCCATCACAGACTGCGTCCAAGTCATACTCGAATGCATCTTCAAGAAATTGGTCTACCAAGACAGGAGCTTCCTTTGAGATCTCAAGAGTTGGATTGTTTGCAATAAACTCATCAAGTCCGTTGTCATCATAAGCGATGAACATAGCCCTTCCGCCAAGAACAAATGATGGCCTTAGGAGAACAGGATAGCCTATCTCTTTTGCATATTGATATATCTCACTCTTGTTTTCAGCAGCTCTATTCTCAGGCTGTCTGAGACCAAGTTCTTTCACTAGGGATGAGAACAAACCTCTATCTTCAGTTAGATCAATTGACTCAAGAGATGTTCCTATGATGTTAGCACCATTTTCCTGCAATGCCCTAGCCATATTAAGAGGTGTCTGTCCTCCTAGCTGCAATACAACATCCTTGCAACCTTCGTTGTGTATGATATCCAAAACACTTTCTGCAGTCAGAGGTTCAATGTAGAGTCTGTCAGAAGTATTGTAGTCTGTTGAAACTGTCTCAGGATTGGAGTTTATCATGATAGTCTTCTTTCCATGTTTTCTGAATGCACGGGAAGAAAGAGTACAGCATGTATCGAACTCAAGTCCTTGTCCAATTCTATTAGGACCCGATGCAACGATGACCACAGCATCCTTTCCAAGTCCTTCTCCTTCGCTCTCTTCTCCAAATGTATTATATAGATATGGTGTTAGCGCCTTGAATTCTCCTGCACAAGTATCGACATAGTGTCTAGCAGGATACATGTGAGATGAAACCTTATGACCTGATATCTTTTCAATGGCCTTGTCTGATAGCCCTGCTTTCTTGCTCTCTAGATATAGCTCATCAGTTAGATCTTCCTTTTCAAGCCTCTCTTCTAGTAGTGCCATGTCCAAAAGAATTGATAAGAAATAGATATCGAAACCTGTGATTCTAGAGAGATTTTCCAAGTCTCTCTCTCCTTCCTTTATAACTGTATAGCACGCAAGTAATCTCAAGGGGTGTGCAGAATGAAGAAGAGTATCAACATCATATTCATTTCTATCAAGAGCTGTTATGCACTCCATCTTACGCTCACTGCTTCTATATGCCTTGTTTATAGATTCGAGCATAGTGCGTCCTAGTGCCAAGCACTCTCCTACAGAGCGCATTTGAGTTCCGAGTGCGGAACTTTTCAATGGAAACTTCTCTAACTCAAAGCGAGGAATCTTGACAGCGACATAATCGAGCGCTGGTTCAAAGCAAGAGACAGATGCGCCTGTGATTTCATTCTCGACTTCATCGAGAGTGTATCCTACAGCAAGCTTTGTTGAAATTCTTGCAATTGGGTATCCAGTTGCTTTACTTGCAAGAGCGGATGAGCGTGATACTCTAGGATTCATCTCAATTACGATCATTCTCTTGTGGTCAGGAGAAAGTGCAAACTGTACATTTGAGCCCCCGCAATCGACACCTACTGCTCGAAGAATGTCGATGGATGCGTTACGCATCTTCTGGTATTCAGCATCTGTAAGTGTTTGAATTGGAGCTACGGTAATACTATCTCCTGTATGAACTCCCATTGGATCTATGTTTTCGATGGAGCATACGATGATCGCATTGTCTTTCTTATCTCGCATGACCTCCATCTCAAACTCTCTCCATCCGATCAAGGACTCCTCTATAAGGATTTCGTGAGCAGGAGATTCATCTAACGCTTTTAGAACCATCATCTCAAATTCTTCTTCTCTTTCGATGATGTTTCCTCCCATTCCACCTAGTGTGAAAGATGGACGGATGATCAATGGGAGAGGAATCTCTTTCTTGATTTTGTATGCTTCTTCCAAGCTTCTTGCGATTCCTGACTTAGCACTTTCAAGGCCTAGAGAAGAAACAATATCCTTGAACTTCTCTCTATCTTCAGCTTTATCGATAGACTCTGCAGATGCTCCCAATACCTTTACATTATATTTATCCAGCAGACCAGACGCTTGAAGCTCCATCGTAAGGTTGAGAGCAGTCTGACCTCCCATTGTAGATAGAATTGCATCTGGCGCAACTTGTTCGAATATTCTTTCTATATATTCAATCTTCAAAGGTTCCAAAAAGATATGGTCTGCAGTGGATGGTGTTGTCATTACAGTTGCAGGATTTGGATTGATTAAAGAAACTTCATATCCTTCTTCCTTCAATGCTCTGACAGCTTGGTTTCCAGAGTAGTCGAACTCACAAGCCTGTCCTATTACAATTGGACCTGAACCAATAACCAAAATATGGTGAATATCATCTCGTCTCATTTTTTCAATCCTATAAAATCATCAAATATTGCAGAGGCTTCCTCTGGGCCTGGTGCAGCTTCTGGATGAAACTGTACAGACATTGCATCCATGTCTCTGCAAACAAGCCCTTCTACAGAGCCGTCATTGGCATTCTCAAACCATACTTCCACATTCTCAGGAAGAGAGTCTCTTGAGCTCATGAACCCATGGTTCTGTGCAGTCACAAATACTCTTCCTGTATAGTTGTCCTTTACAGGATGATTTGATCCATGGTGACCAAACTTCATCTTCTCAGTCTTTCCACCAAGAGCAATTGTCAGAATTTGGTGTCCAAGACATATTCCCCTTATAGGAAGTTTTCCAAGGCATGATTTTGTCATTTCCACTGCATCTATCAATAGTGCTGGGTCTCCGGGTCCATTTGATAAAAACAGTGCATCTGGGTTTAAAGCGAGAATCTCTTCTGCTTTTACACTCGGAGGTAAGAGTGTTACTGCAACATCTCTTTTATAGAAGTTTGCAATGATGGATCTCTTGATTCCAAAATCAACAATAGCAAAGTGTTTAATTGGATTAGCAGGAGGAATAGGAAATCCATCTCCTAGGGTTGGATTATAGACTTTTTCCTTTACACACACCTGATCAATTAGATTGATCTGTGTAATCAAAGGATATTCTTCAAGCTTCTCTAGAGCCTTACTTCTATCTTCCTCATAGAAGATGATTCCATTCTGGCTTCCATGCTCTCTTAGATATAGCGTCAAAGCTCTTGTGTCTATTCCTGATAATAGTGGCACTCCTTCCTTCTTCAGATATTCATCTAGAGTGAGTCTGCCAGCCATCACAATTCCTTGATAGAGCTGTTTCACAATAAGAGCAGTGGCTTTTACTCCACTGCTCTCACTATCAAATAAATCAATTCCGTAATTACCAATCATTGGGCTAGTAAGTGTAACTATTTGCCCTTTATAAGAAGGATCTGTGAGGATTTCCTGATATCCAGGAGTACCTGTATTGAAAACAACTTCCCCCGCCTCTAGCTTAATATCAGCACCAAAGGCTACACCTTCAAATTCTTTACCATCTTTAAGTCTAAGGATTGCTTTTTTCATGTCGCAGGAGAGTATACAGATTATGCAACAATAAATGCAACAGGTATTTAGAAAATGCAACAAATTTCAACATTATTATGATTTTTGTTGCAAAACTGTTGCAACATATATTAAAGAATACCATTTATAAGCACAAAAAATATTTTGTAATTTTTTTATGATCTTATTTTCTTATATGGTAAAGAATTGAAAAATATTTAAGATTTTTCGAATTATTTTTTATAAAATCTGTTGACAACTTTTTCTGATTTATGCATACTCTGTGTTGTTGAAATTGCAGTGCAAACGCAATGCTTTCCATTAATGGTGGAAGTAGTTCAGCGGTAGAGCGGCAGATTGTGGATCTGCTTGTCGAGGGTTCGATCCCCTTCTTCCACCCTTCGCTTCCCACTAGGGAGGTAAAACGCGCTCTTAGCTCAATGGATAGAGCGTCAGACTTCGAATCTGCAGGTTGCAAGTTCGAGTCTTGCAGGGCGCAGCAATTTTGAATGGGCCGCTAGCTCAGCTGGTAGAGCAACAGACTCTTAATCTGTGGGTCAAAGGTTCGATCCCTTTGCGGCTCAATATCCTTTTTGCGAGCGTGGTGAAATTGGTATACACGCTAGACTTAGGATCTAGTGCCTTGGCGTGAGAGTTCGAGTCTCTCCGCTCGCAATCAAATAGAACCTAAGAAAAAGGTTCTAAATGCGAAAGTAGCCTAGTGGTTAGGCACTACCTTGCCAAGGTAGCTCACACGGGTTCGATTCCCGCCTTTCGCTCTAAACTTCCTTTCGAGGAAGTTTTTTTTTGACCTTTTGTTGCTTATTGTTATTCCAGACTTTATCATCCTTATATGAAAAGAATGCTAGATATGACTCCTAGAGAGTTAACAAACCTTAACAAAGAAGAATTTCTATATGCAATCGCTTCCTCGGAAGGAAGAGTCATGGTATCTGAAACAATTGGAATTGCAATGCCAGTGCTTGTCGATATCACAAATGCAGAACTTGCAAGCGCGATGGGAGCCGATATTCTAATACTGAATCTCTTTGATTTAGACAAGCCCATCATTAATGGATTGAAAGTAGATAGACCAGAAAATACTATCAGAGAACTCAAAAGATTAACAGGGCGAGCAATAGGTATCAATCTTGAACCAGTTGATTCAATAGATGAAACAAAACAAGAGCTGTGGGCTATGAGCAAAGGCAGAGCTGCAACGGTGGAGAACGCAAAGAAAGCTTTAGAGATGGGAGTCGATTTCATAGTTCTAACAGGAAACCCTGGAAACGGTGTTACAAATGATGCTATTGCATCCTCATTGAAGAAAATCAGTTCTTCTCTTGGAGACAAATTGACTCTTGTTGCGGGCAAGATGCACTCATCTGGAATTCCATCTGAAAGCGGTGAGAATATAATCACGAAGGAAGATGTAGATCTATTTATCGATAATGGTGCAGACATTGTTCTCCTACCTGCTCCAGGAACCGTTCCAGGTCTAACAACTGACTATATCCATTCATTGATCAAGGAAATCCACAAACACAACAAACTAGCTCTTACAAGTATTGGCACAAGCCAGAAAGGTGCAGATATAGAGACAATGAAAAGAATTGCACTAGAGTCAAAGATTGCAGGAGCCGATCTTCATCACATTGGAGACAGTGGATATATGGGAATGAGCCTACCGGAGAATATATTTGCCTACTCCGTTGCAATACGAGGCGTTAGACACACATATAGAAGGATGGCAATGAGCATAGAGCGCTGATTCAATCTTGCTATTTTGTCTTCTTATGTACATCCTTCCATTCAGAAAAAGAAGAATCATCCACATTTGGTGCTTTTCCAGCCTTTATAAGTGCAATGACATTTGACCATTGCACTTGTTTGTTTTCAAAAGCATTTACAAATTCGTCTTTATCCAAAGAATCTGATGCATAAGAGTTATCGTACCAACTCGATAGAGCTTCTTTTGTAAATCGACGAGTCTCTGTTTCTTTTGAATACTCAAATTCAGCTTTAGTAAACACGCTCTTCACTGCTAATTCCAAATCATCCTTATTCCAATTAGTCAAAGGATTGTCTGAGGAATAGATACCAGATTCAGCTTCCAACAACTTATCTTTTATAGTATCGGGAGCAAAATCAGACAGGCGTGATGAAAGAGAAGGAATTGCTTCTATAAAGCGAATGCATCCATCGTTATCGAGAGATGAGTGAACTTTCTTTAGAATCTCTTTTGAACTCTTAAGACGTGACAATATATTTCGTCCAGATATGATCCCAAAGGATAGTCCGTCTTCCAAAGAATCGAACACATCACTTGGAGTTGAGATTATAACCTCAGGACGCAACAACTCCTCTAACTCAGACGAAAAATGCTCGATGATTTCTTTCTCGTTTTGATTTCTGACTTGTGCAACAGACAGTCCCTCTGGATTAAGCTTCATCAAGGGCCAAAGCATCAAACCATGGGAGGCATTAAGTACCAATACATTTTGATATCTTAAAAGCTTTATATCTGAATAAACATCCTTAACAAGGCGCAATAATATTCCAGAGCGAGTTGTCATTGCCCTCTCTGCCCACTTGGATCTAGCGTCATCTCCAGGAGAGAATGTTAGGTTTTCCTGAAACAGGTCCTCATTCACAGCCTCTAATTGAGCTTCTCTCTTTAATGTAACACTTTCCTTTATCGTTGCTTCATAGCCACAATCTGAAGGCTTGTAGTAAATCTTTCCTTGGAGTCCTGTTGGAAGATATTGCTGCGCAACCCAATGATCCTTATATGAATGAGGATACATATATCCTTCTCCATGACCAAAACTGTTGCTGTCACGACTGGCATCCCTCAAGTGGTTAGGAACTTCCTCGGCTTTCTCTTTTTCGACATCACTTAGCGCATCGAAGAATGCCAATGTAGAATTGCTTTTTGGACAAGTTGCAAGATACAAAGCAGCATGCGCCAAATGAAAGCGCCCTTCTGGAAGC
This sequence comes from uncultured Spirochaetales bacterium, assembly GCA_934276485.1. Classification (GTDB taxonomy): domain Bacteria; phylum Spirochaetota; class Spirochaetia; order Sphaerochaetales; family Sphaerochaetaceae; genus Ornithospirochaeta. The sequence continues at coordinate 51,934 of CAKQTE010000083.1, forward strand.
CCTATGCGATCAAAAGCGGAGGCATCTGCTTCAACAACAACAATTGCATTAGGATCAGCCAAGCCCACATCCTCGGTAGCTGAGATAAGCATTCGCCTGAAGATGAATCTTGGGTCCTCTCCTGCTGCTACCATTCGACTAAGCCAATAGAGAGAAGCATCAGGATCCGATCCTCTTAGGGATTTGATGAATGCAGATATCACATCAAAATGATAGTCCCCTTCCTTATCATACAATACCGCTTTCTTCTGGATAGATTCCTCTGCAGCTTCCTTTGTGATATGAATCTCACTACCGAGCTCTGGTGGAAACCTATCAGGAGTTGTCTCAACTGCAAGCTCAAGAGCATTCAAAAGAGAGCGCGCATCTCCTGAAGCAACATCTACAAGATGCTCCAATGCACCATCTTCGAATGTTACATTGTAATTTCCATATCCACGTGTCTTGTCGTTCAGGGCTTGATGTGCAATCTTGAAAAGGTCTTCATTCTCTAGCTTCTTTAGCTGGAAGATTCTGGATCTGGAGACAAGTGCTGCATTTACTTCAAAATATGGATTTTCAGTTGTAGCTCCAATTAGAATGAATGTTCCATTCTCAACCCATGGCAAGAGCGCATCTTGCTGGCTTTTGTTCCAACGATGCACTTCGTCTATAAATAGTATTGTCCTGATTCCATAGTGAGCCTTTCTCTCTTTTGCATCCTCGATCTCAACTCTTAGTTCCTTAACGCCTGAAAGAACTGCATTCAGTGTGGAGAAATGGCTCTTTGTCGTATTTGCAATAACACGTGCAAGTGTTGTCTTTCCAGTTCCTGGAGGACCATAGAATATGACAGAGCTAAGCTGGTCTGCTTGTATGGCTCGCCTTAATAGTCTGCCCTTACCTAATATATGTTCCTGTCCTATATACTCATCCAGATTTCTTGGTCTCATTCTTGACGCAAGAGGTTCTGATTGAGACTGGGAATAAAACAAGTCGTTCATATATGGATTGGTATCCTCCTTATCATTAATGGTGGCTACTAAAAGCCCTATCTTCCCAGAAAACAGAGTACAGGGAATCTGAATTCCTATCGATTACCCTGTTTTTCAATTCTTTTTCCTTTTCAGATAGTGTTGAGAACAGAATGTCTATGACTCTATAGCTGATGACATTCAAATTGACTCCTGAAACCTCTGGAAGCGTTATTCCCCCATCTACAGAATAGAGATTCAGATATGCCTTTCTTATGGAATCAAATTCCTTCAGCGATGGCTCAAAAGCTTTATCGAGAGCCTCTTTCTTGTCAGAAAGAATTGTTGCAAATGATTCTATAAGCTTTGTTCTAGATTTACTTCTGAGGCCTTTGGTAAAAGAGGTATCTTCTTCGATATATCTATCAGGAGTCTTTGCAAGCTCTAGCATATCGCTATATATAGAAGGATATAGTTCTTCAATTGCACTCTCAGCAATTGTTGCAACACTCTCTAGGTATCTATCCTTGTATGAATCATAAAGTGGCACATAATCCTTATATATAATATAGCTACTTGCTAAAGCATCCTCCAAAGAAGATGAGGTGATATCCAAGGAAATCTGCTCTAGCATATCTTGAGACAAAAGCTCTAGTGCAGACATAGCCCTCTCTTGATCTTCTTGAGATAAAGAAATAGGTTCTGTCGATGTACAGGCAGTCACAATTGACAAAATCAACAAAACCAATATTGTAAATACACGCTTCTTCACAACATCAATTCTAGAAGTAAACAGGATAAAAATCCATCACTGTTTGCTCATCACACCTTATGCACAATCATGCAATCTTTGCGAGATGCTATTTAGATTATGATATATGGTTTGTGGCGATACTTTGTATTCCTTAGCAAGCTCCTTTACACTCTTTACACTATAGCCATAGGCGCCATAGTAGGAAAACAATAGAAATTTTTCATCATTCGAAAGAGCAAAAAGCCTTGCTTCCTGTTCTTGCCTTTCCATCTCTGATATTACAACGCCTTCAATATCCTCAGAGCTAGGAATCATATCCAAAAGAACATGATCTCTTTCGCTATCAGAATAGACAATGGTATCCAATGAAACGACGTTTTCTCTAAAAAGAGCTTCTCTAGTACTCTTCAAGACCTTTTCTGAAAAACCTGTCGATAGCATTATCGCCTCATCATCAATCTCAGCGTTTGATGCAATGGCTTTTTTGTACTTTGATATTCTTTCTGTTACATTCTTAGGCTGTGATATTACTCTCTGCTCAGCGCTGATGAACTCTCTTATCTTCACTTGCATTGCATAATATGCAAATGAAGAGAAATGACCTTTCGAACTATCATATTTATCAAGACACTCCAACATGCCAATGAGCGCTAGATTCTTGTAGTCATCTGCATAGGATGAATCACATTGCAATTTGTTTACAAAGAACATAGCTATCTTCAATGCTTGCTCATCCAGGCTAATAGAAAGCTTTTCCATTGCTTTTCTATCTCCATTCTGAGCACTACGCGCCAACTGATCAACAAAGTTAATTTCTGACATGAATCGTTCCTTTATATGATAATTTTTGTTAGTTTTAAGCTATATTAGGATAAGAAGTGGCCATATGATGTCCTAGTGAAAAAGAATTTTGGATTATTTCATCTTTTTCGTATAAAGCATGCTATATGGCAAGTGAAGAAATAAAACATGAAGTTTTTCATATAAAAACGTGGAAAAACATGCTAAGCAGAATAATGTAGAGAGCAAGAACACACCAAGTTGTTGCGTGGTATATACAAAAATGAAAAATTTTATTATCTTAACTTAGTTGATACAACACAAAGATAAATAATTTATTTCATTAATAAGGAAGATAACTATGGTCGTTGAAAAGAGCGTTAAAGAAGTTGCAAACAGCCAGATTGAACTAACAATCACAGTAGATGCAGCATCACTTGACAAGGCTTACGAGGAAAAGATTGCAAAGTATGCGAAGACAATTGAGATGCCAGGATTCAGAAGAGGTCATGTTCCAGCATCAGTAATCGAGAGAAAGTTCGGACAGGACATCAGAAACGAAGCTAGCTATGACAAGATGGAAGAAGAATTGAAGGCAGCAATCGACACACTCGCTGACGACCAGAAGCCTCTTTCTTTCTCAACTCCAGTATTGCAGGACGAAGAGAACCTCAAGTTCGAGAAGGGCCAGGATATCACATTCAAGGTACTTTACGATGTTCTTCCAAAGTTCCAGCTTCCAGCTTACACAGGACTCGAAGTTGAAGTAGACAACGTTGAAGTTGCTGATAGCGATATCGAAGATGAGCTCAAGCGCCTTCAGGAGCAGAACTCAATGGTCAGAACAAAGGACGGAGCTGCATCTGATGGAGATATCGTCACACTCGACTATGCTGAGCTAGACGAAAATGGCAATGCTATTGCTGATACAGAGAGAAAGGATTTCACTTTCACAATCGGTTCTGGATATAACTTCTACCACCTAGACCAGGATGTAATCGGAATGGCTAAGGGCGATGAGAAGATTGTTGAGAAGACATACACTGAGGAAGATAACGTTCCAGGATATGAAGGAAAGACAATCAAGCTCAACGTTAAGTGCTCAGAAGTAAAGACAAGAGAGCTTCCAGAAGTAGATGACGAGTTTGCTCAAGATGTTAAGGAAGAGTACAAGACAGTTGCAGATCTAAAGGCTGGAATCAGAGCAGACTTGACAAAGCGTGTTGAAGATAGCCAGAAGAACGAGAAGACAGAAAAACTATTGAAGAAGATTTCTGATGCTACAGAGATGTCTCTTCCACAGTCAATGATCGAGTTCGAGCTTGAGCAGAGCTGGAAGCGCTTTGTACAGCAGTCACAGCTTCCAGAAGAGCAGCTAATGGCATTCTTCAAGATGCAGAATCAGACAAAGGAGTCTATCATCGAGACTTGGAGACCATCAGCAGAGAACGATCTCAAGATTCAGTTGATCCTTGACGAAATCAAGAAGAAGGAAGATTTCCAGGTTAACGAGGAAGAGTTCAAGAAGGCTTGTGATGAGCAGCTAAAGAACATTACTGACGAGACAACTAAGAAGTACTATGAGAACATGATCAAGGATGACATGCAGTTCTCAATGGTTCTTCCATTCCTTCTCGAGAAGAATACTTTCAAGGCTGGAAAGACTGTAACTTACAAGGAATACACAACAGCTGCTGTTGAGGAGTAATAAGCTTTGGTAAATCCAAAAATGAATACACTAGTGCCTTATGTTGTAGAACAATCAGGCACTGGTGAAAGACAATTTGATATCTTTTCACGTCTTTTGAAAGATAGAATTATCTTCATTGATGGAGAGATAAATGATGCAATGGCAGACCTAGTTGTTGCTCAGTTGATTTTCCTTGAAAGTGAAGCACCAGGAAAAGATATCAACCTATATATCAATAGCCCCGGCGGTTCTGTAACTGCTGGGCTCGCTATCTATGACACAATGCAATATATTTCATGCGACGTCAGAACAATCTGCTTAGGACAGGCTTGCTCTATGGCAGCAATCATTCTAGCTGCAGGAGCTAAAGACAAGCGTGCAATCCTTCCTCATGCAAGAGTCATGATTCATCAGCCTTCAGGAGGAGCCGAAGGACAAGCAAGCGATATCGTAATCACAAGCAGAGAGTTGCAAAGGATCAAGGATGTAACAACAGAGATTCTCTCTGAGCATACAGGAAAAGACAAAGAGATCCTTTTGAAAGACATTTCAAGAGACTATTACATGAATGCAAACGAAGCTCTTGAATATGGCATTGTTGATAAGGTGATGAGAAAGTAAATATGGCAAGAAGTCCTAAATATTGCTCATTCTGTGGGCGCCCTTTCGATGGAACAACAAAGTTCGTAACAGAAGGTGGCGTTGCTATCTGTGAGCATTGTATAAAAGCATGCAATGAGATTATCAACAACTCCCCTAGCTCTGGCGAGACATTGGACACAGGAGATATGGTTATTCCTACTCCTAGCGAAATCAAGGCATACCTTGATGAGTATGTCATCGGCCAGGATCAAGCTAAGAGAGTATTGTCCGTTGCTGTATATAATCACTACAAGAGAGTCAAGTACGAGAAAGAAATCCACGACATGGGAGTTGAACTAGATAAGTCCAACATTCTGATCATTGGACCAACTGGAACAGGAAAGACCCTTCTTGCTAGAACACTTGCAAAGAAGCTTAATGTTCCTTTTGCAATTGCAGATGCAACTACTCTTACAGAGGCAGGATATGTTGGAGAGGATGTTGAGAACATTCTTCTCAAGCTTATCGAAGCTGCTAATTTTGATATTGAAAAGGCACAGAAAGGTATCATCTTCATCGATGAAATCGATAAGATTTCAAAGAAAGGAGAAAACGTTTCGATCACTAGAGATGTCTCAGGAGAAGGTGTTCAGCAAGCTCTATTGAAGATTATAGAAGGAACTGTAGCTGCGGTTCCTCCACAGGGAGGAAGAAAACATCCTAACCAGGAAATGCTCAAGATTGATACAAAGGATATCCTATTTATCTGTGGTGGTGCTTTCGTAGGACTGGACAAGGTAATCGAGAAGAGAGTTGCAACATCCCAAATGGGATTTGGAGCAACAATTCTAAACAAGGAAGAAAAGGATCTAGGTTCTCTATATAGACAGCTTCATCCAGATGATTTGGTCAAGTTTGGTCTTATTCCAGAATTCATAGGAAGATTGCCTATCCACACATACCTCGACAACCTTCAGAAAGAAGACCTGGTGAGAATTCTCATTGAGCCTAAGAATTCTATCATCAAGCAATATCAGACATCATTCAAGCTAGATGGTATTAAGCTCACATTCACAGCTGACGCAATTGATGCAATTGCACAACAGTCATATGAGCAGAATACAGGAGCAAGAGGCCTAAGAAGCATTGTAGAGAATTTGATGCTTGGTATTTCCTATGATATACCTTCAATTCCAGATGTTACTGAAGTTATTATCGACAAAGACAATGTCATAAATAAAACTACACCAAGGATCATTAGGGATGCAAAGTATATTTCCGCAAATTCCTGATAAGATCATTTCTACAATAAAGGAAAACAAGAGCATTGCTATCCTCTCTCATAAGAGTCCGGATGGGGATGCTCTTTCCTCTTCTCAGGCGCTTGCATACATTTTAAGAAAATTAGGAAAAGAGGTATGGATCCTAAATGATGGACCATTCAAACGTAAGGAGATAGAACCTCTTACAAAAGATGTTCTTACAACAGTTCCGATCTCTCTCAAGGAAAAGAATCCTCTTGCAATCGTTGTCGACTGTTCAACTCCAGACCGACCAGGAGATGTATATAAGTCTCTAGAGGCAACAAATACAATCGTAATCGATCATCACTCATCAGGAGAGGCTTTCGTTCCTGCTGACATGAGCTATATTGTGCCCTATTCTCCTTCAACTTCGATGCTTATTGAAGAGCTAAGAGTTGCCCTAGGAATAGACCTTGATCTTGAACTTGCTACACTATTGCTAACAGGCGTGATGACTGATACTGGCTTTTTTCACTTTATCGACGAAAGACAAAGTAGCTACACACTGTACAAGGCATCAATATTTGCAAGCACAGGAATCAACGTATATAAACTTTATGATGAACTATCTCCAAAAAGAACAATTGAAGAGATAGAGGCGATAGCTTCTATTATCAAAGATACCAAGTTCTTTTATTCAGGTTCTCTTGCCCTTAGTTATCAACCAATGACTCTTGATCAGGCAGGACTATCGGATACTATCTATCCTCAGCTACTATCTATTGATAGTGTCAGAGTTGTTGTATTTCTAAAAGAGAAAGAAGATCACTTTGAAATAGGATTCAGAGCAAAGCGTGGATATGATCTTGATGTAGGAGAAAGAGCATCAAAGCTAGGTGGTGGCGGACATAAACTCGCAGCAGGAGCCTCATATACAGCAAAAAGAGATGAACTTGAGAACATTATTGTAAATCTATTTAAAGAAATACTTTAATAACAACAAAATAATACCTTCCAAAAACTTGGCACACTTCTTGCTTGTCATCTTTTGGGAGGTTGTTATGAAATGCAACAATTATTATTCAAAAGAAGAAGATTTAAGGTTCAGCAAGGAAGTAGTTCACTTTAACACACTTGAAGATGGAACAGAGGAAAAAGAACTACAAAGAACCAAGATTAGGGATAGAACCCAGATTCTAATTTATCAATTGCCAATTAGAAACCTTTTCCTGAATTCAGATGAAGCATCAGAGATTTACCTAGAACTAAGAGAAGATGTCGATAAGATAATCTCGGCTTATACTATCAGCAATGCAACATACAACAGCTATCTAACGCAAGTTTGCAGATATAGAAAGCTCTCAATTGACAAAAAAACTCATAAGCACAACCAATTTGAAGATGGATTCAAATATGCATTGGAACTAGAATACCAAGAAAATGATTTGGAATTCTTTCAGGCAGAGCCTCACTATGGAGTAAATAGACCAGAAATATTTGACATGGACATGTCTGATCTTGTTAAATACATCATCGTAACAAGAGATCCAACGACAGTTAAGAATATGAATAAGAAAGAACGCTTGTTGTCGCTAGCTCTTAGAAACAAGACCAATAGACGCTATATGCTATATTATCTATTAACGCTTCCACAATGCGAAGGACCTGAATTCATCGAATCTATCTCACGCGTCATGGGACTTGATTCAATGGTCATCTCATACTTCTATTCATTGCGTTTCGATCTTCTTGCTAGAATTAACAAACGTTGGGAAAAGACAAAATCGATTGCAAATAAACACTATGCATCCATGCTCAACATTGTTCTCAAAATGACATACGAAGCAGATCAAAACAAGATGCTCAATTTAAGAGAAAAACTGAACAAGGTATCTTCTTTCCACAAAGTCAGCATAGAACTTGCAAAACATCAGAAAAGAGGTCTAACACAAGAAGAGGCTGCCTTAGCACTCGGCGTCAGACGATCTTCTATATACTATGGAGTTCGAAGCACCAGAGAGCTATTGGAATCTATCATTAATGCACCTCTCGATTGCGTAAAGCCAATGCAAAACCTATAATCAAATTCATGAAACTATATTTTGCATCTGGAAATGAACATAAGAAGATTGAGATGACAAGGCTTCTCGATGGATATGAACTTGTGCTTCCAAAGGAAGAAGGAATTGAATTCGATTGCGAAGAGACAGGAACTACTTTCATTGAAAATGCCATGATCAAGGCAAAAGCACTCTACTCAATCGTACACGCACCTGTATTAAGTGATGACTCAGGCCTAATCGTTGATGCCTTAGGAGGAAAGCCTGGCATCTACACAGCTCGCTATGGTGAAGAAGAAGCAGGCAGGAAACTTTCTAGCAAAGAGAAATACCTTCTTCTTCTGAGGAATCTTGAAGGAGAGACAAACAGAAGAGCAGAGTTCACTGCAGCTCTATGCTTGATGATCAGTGAGACTGAAATATACATCATACAGGAAAACAACAAAGGACAAATTGCTTTGGCCCCATCTGGAACAGAAGGATTTGGCTATGACCCCGTGTTTATAATCGATGCATGTGGTAAAATTTCAGCAGAGCTTACTGGAGAGGAGAAAGACAAATACTCTCATAGAGGTAAAGCTGCAAGATTAATGAAGCAAATATTAGATCAGAAGGAGAAAAACATATGATAGCAAGAAAGGACCAAAAGGTCGAAAACACATGGGATTTGTCTCTACTATGCCCATCAGCAGAAGTTTGGGAGAAAGAAATCGAAGAGATCAAGGGCAAACTTGATCAAGCAGCAAGCTTTCAAGGCAAGCTGGGCTTGAGTTCAGACAATCTGTATGAAGCACTTTCATTCTTAAGAGATACATATATGAACCTAGAGCGTTTAGGCTCTTGGGCCTTCTTGAACTACTCTGCAGATGGAGAAGATCCAGACAATCAGAGAAGAGCAGGAATTGCACAACAGGTTGAATCCCTATTTGAAGAGAAACTATCATACTTCGATCCAGAGCTATTTGAAATAGATCCTGCAAAGCTAAACGAATGGATGAAAGAAGATCGATTTGAGGAGTTCCGTGTATACCTCGAAAAGACTCTAAGATACAAGGAACATGTACTATCAAAAGAGGGAGAGAATCTTCTAGCACTATTCTCACCCCTATCATCAAGCTCACAGGAAGCATTCCAGGACTTGAATAACATCGACCTAGACTTTGGAGAAATCAACGGAACAAAGCTTACTCACTCAACATATTCATTCTTCATGAATTCAAATGATGAGAACCTAAGAAAACAAGCTTATATGCAGTTATACAAAGAGTATGAACAGCACCAGAATGTAATTGCTCGCCTATACTCTTATTCTATCAAGAAGGATATCTTTACAGCAAAAGCAAGAGGATACAACTCTTCCCTCGAAAAGTCTTTGTTCCCAGACAGAATGCCAAAGAGCGTATACACATCCCTAATTGAAAGCGTACACGAGGCATTCCCTATCCTCCATAGATACTACAAACTAAGAGCAAGGCTCATGGGCAAGGACAAGCTAAAACATTGGGATGTATACACACCACTAGTGAAGGAAGCAAAAACAACACACACATATGATGAAGCTGTAGAGCTAATCAAGGGTGCTGTTGCTCCACTAGGGCAAGAGTATACAGATGTAATTATCAAGGGCCTTACAACAGATCGATGGGTTGATAGATACGAGAACAAGGCAAAGCGTTCAGGTGCATTCTCTGCAGGTGGATACATCGGTAACCCATATATTCTCACCAACTTCGAAGATCAGGTAATCAGATCAGTATTCACACTCATCCATGAAGGTGGTCACTCAATGCATTCATATTACTCTGCAAAGAACAATCCTTTCATGAGCTACAACTACACTATCTTCGAGGCTGAAGTTGCATCAACATTCAATGAGAACCTTCTATTTAAGTATTTGTTGAACAATGCAAAGACAGAACAAGAAAGAATAAGCCTGATTGGAACAAAGCTTGATGACACTGTAGCAACACTCTTTAGACAGACAATGTTTGCAGAATTTGAGCTTCTTGCTCATGAAGCTGCTGAAAATGGAATTCCTACAACAACAGCTTGGCTAAGAAACACATACAGACAGCTTCTTGTAAGCTACTTCGGACCAGATCTTGAATTTGAGGATGTAAGCGATCTTGAAGGCTTGAGAATCCCTCATTTCTACACAGCATTCTATTGCTACAAATATGCAACTGGAATATCAGCATCCATTGCTCTATCTGAAAGAGTTCTCAATGGTGGAGATAAGGAAAGAGAGGATTACCTGAACTTCCTAAAGTCAGGTGGTTCAACTTACCCACTAGACTCATTGAAGAAAGCAGGTGTGGATATGTCAACTCCAGAGCCAGTAAAGAAAGCTACAGAGTACTTTGCACAGCTTCTTGATGAGATGGAAAGACTCACAAGGTAGAAATATCCAAAGCATATATCTTGCCATCTTTAAAGGTGGCAGATATTAAAACATTGCTATCTGAAGAATAGAAAGAGATACTATCTCTAACATTCTCACCTAGAATGATATTTTTTATAGGTAACAGCTTGGATAGTTTATCTGAATACAACAGCGGGAACATATCATCCCCTGTTGTATATTTTTTCAACCATGATTCCGTGTATTCTTCTCCAAATGCCTCTAGCAGCAATGAAGCATTGGAATTCTCTTCAACACTCACTACAACACGCCCTAACCTTTCACTATTAGGCGTAATAGCTGCATATAAGGAAAAAGAGATAAGAAGCAATAATAGTACACATATTCGTCTCATATGATTGATAATCCATCCTCTAGAGTATTTTGTCAAAGGCATGTTTCATGATAGTTTAGTATAGCAATGAAAAGATACGAAGCTTTGGAATTTTTAAACAAGGATTTCATACATACAATCAAGGATCCTCTTTGGCAGAACGTACCTATGACAAGAGCTTTGAAGGCACTTGTCTCAACACGAGATGTGCAGAAGCTTGCAAGAATCAAGCAAAATGGACCTTCCTACCACATCTACCCAGGAGCTGTACATACACGTCTCAACCACTCCATTGGAGTATATTACCTTGGAAGAAGGATCTTGATATCCCTTGCAAGCAGAACAGAAGAACTACCATTTACTACAACTGGAATGATGAGTTTTCTCGTCGCCTGCCTTCTTCATGACATTGGACACTTTCCATATGCGCACTCATTAAAAGAACTTGCGATCAGGGAGCATGAGGAAATTGCAGGCTGGATGATTGAAAAAGAAGGAGAGCTAAAAGATGCTATCGTTCTTACAGGCGCAAATCCATCCACTGTTGCAGCTATCATCGATAAAGATATGCTCACGTCCGATGAAGAGACTCTCATCTATCGAGGAATTCTCTCTGGAACATTGGATCCAGACAAACTCGACTATCTCTCACGAGATGGATTCTTTGCAGGCATCCCTTATGGAAAGCAAGATACAGACTATATCATATCCACACTCTCATTTGCTTCTGGAGAGATATGCCTCTCTTCTGAAGCAATATGCAGCGTTGAGCAAGTACTATTTTCAAAGTACATGATGTACAAAGCTCTCTATTGGCACAAAGGAGTTAGAGGGGCAACAGCAATGATCAAAAAAGCCTTGATTCTTGCTATTGAGGAAGGCGTGATCAAATATGATGATTTGTACTTTCTCGATGACAATGAATTCAATAACCTATGCTCTTCTCGTGTAGATAAATGCGAGGCACTTACTCTTGTCGATAGAGTTGAACATAACGAGCTATTGGAACGCTTGGCAGAGAAAGATTATCAAGATAGAGGAATAATCGAAACTCAAGGCAAAAAGCCAACAGAAAGACGAGAGCTTGAGAAGAAGATCTGGTCGAAACTAGTTGAAGATTATCCAAACCTAAAGGAATATGAAGTCATTCTAGATATTCCTGAACCTATCAACTTCGAAACTCATATCAAGGTACTCTACCCAGATGGAAGCGTGAAGCTAATTGATGATGAACGCTTGATTTTCTCTTCCGGAGTATCAAGATCATTCCAGGAAAACCTACGCAAGGTTTCACTATACTTGCCTCCTTATATAAAACAAAAGGATGCGGAAGCAGCTTTCGAGGATATTGTATATGGCAGATAAACTATCATACAAGGAGTTGATTGATGGAAATCTTCCTCCCTGGGTTAGGCGCTTTGTCAAAGGTGTGGGAAGAACAATTAACAAATACAACATGATTCAGGAAAATGACAAAGTCCTTATCGCCGCCTCTGGCGGCAAGGATTCTCTTGCACTTGCTCTTGCCCTGTCATTAAGGCGTAAATGGCTTCCTGTAAGCTATGAGCTTGAAGCTGTGATGATCGATTGGATAGAGCATCCAATTGATCCTGAGTATAGAGAGAAACTTCGCACATATTTTGAGGCATTGGACATAAAGTTCACTATCTTTAATGAGGCACAGGCCCCAGAGTCTTTCAAAGGCGAATTCAATTGCTATCTATGCTCCAGAAACAGAAGAAGAATACTTTTTGAATATGCAGATAAACATGACATAAAGTTAATTGCCATGGGACATCATCTCGATGATTTGGTTGAAACATCCTTGATCAATCTTTGCTTCAGAGGAAAATTCAATACAATGCTTCCAGTGCAGCAATTCTTTGATGGAAAGATGCATATCATTAGACCAATGATTGAACAGAAGGAAAACGTTACAAAAAGGCTTGTGGAGCTATATGATTTGCCATCAGTCAAACCAGTATGTCCATATGATCAGACAAACATTCGTTCAAAGCTCAAGCCAATAGTTTCCGAACTTGCTCATATTGATAAACTATCACGCGAGCACATATACAATGCTTACAATTTTGACTACAAGCTTGAAAAACATGATGCAAACGATATAGACAACAAACTCTGATAGTTCTATCATTTTTCAAATGGAATCGTAGCTCAGTGGGAGAGCACATCCTTCACACGGATGGGGTCACCAGTTCAATCCTGGTCGGTTCCATTTCTTTATATTACAATGCTTTGCACTATTTTTTAATCTAAAAATCCAAGCTATTGGAATCTAACAGAAAATCAAATAGACTCATAGTCAGAATTCCGTCATCATCATACCAAGGTTTTGTTATATCCTTAACGAGGATAATCTTCTTAAATGAATCATTAACACTGACTAATGATGTTTTTTCTTGTTGTCGCTTTTCTGAATCATCAAGAAGAATGCTGATTGGATGTAATAACGCTTACTGCCCTTATTTGCTACAAAATCTATTTCAAGCTGACTTTTTTTCTGTACACCATTTTCATCTCTATATCTTCTTTCTACCATGCTGACATCTACAACAAATCCTCTAACTCTTAGTTCATTGTATATGATATTTTCCATGACATGAGGCTCCTCTATCTGTCTGAATCCAAGGCGTGCATTTCTAAGACCAACATCCTCGAAATAATACTTGACTGGAGTACCTATGTATTTTCGTTCCTTCACATCATAACGATTTGCCTCATTGATGATGAAAGCATCCTTTAGGTTTTCAATATAAGCCTTAATTGTATTCAAACTGATATCAGAATGAAGAACACTTTTGAAAGTAGCCTCTATTCTGGATGCATTTGTAAGAGAACCAATTGCTGAGGCCAATACATTTATCAGATCATTGATCTCCTGTATTTTTTCAATATGATTTCTTTCGATGATATCTTTTATATATGTTTCTTCAAAGAGGTGTGTTAAATAATCCATCCTTTGCTCGTCTGTTTTCATAGTCATTGTTAGAGGAAGTCCTCCATAATTGATATAGGAACTCCATCCTTCATATTTATCACCATTAAAAACCTCCATATATTCCTTGAAAGTTGCTGGATAAACATGAATCTCATCACCTCTACCTCTGAACTCTGTGATTATGTCTTTGGAAAGGAATCTAGAATTACTTCCAGTTACATAGACATCAATATTTCGAATATGTAGAAGAGAGTTCAACACTTCTTCAAATTCTTTCAACAGTTGTACTTCATCCAGAAAAACATAATAGTTATCTTCATCGGTTATCTTGGTTTTTATAAATTCAAGAATCAAAGCAGGATCTCTGTATTTCTTGTTTTCCCACCTATCAAACTCCATTGTTATGATATGATCGTCTTTGACACCTTCTGATTTAAGATAATTGTAGAAAATAGTGAACAAAAGATAAGACTTGCCAGAACGTCTGATTCCTGTGATAACTTTAATCATTCCATTATGCATTCGATCTTTTATCTTTTCCAAATATAGCTCCCTCTTAAGTTCCATAATTACCTCTTGTTTAAATTTTAAGTACAATGTGCCCTTTTTTTTCAATATGATAAAAAATCATAAAAATTAGCCCAGCTCAGATAACCAAACTAGGCAAAACAATGATTATTCATCACCCGTATGCAAAAAGAATAAAAGTTAAACTATTGTATATCTTGCAATTGCACCATCAGTTAACAATTCACGCTTAAAATCATAACCATGTTTTTTCAGAGACAAATCCAAGAAACAAAGGAAGATGCCCATATCGATCAAATTGAAATAATCCTTGATCTTTCCAACCATTATCGATGCATTTCCCTTTCCTCTCCTAACAATCAAGGTGTTATCTTTGCATTCAACAAGCCACGGCTGAGTGTTGCATGCAGATGGAGCAAGTCGCACGTCCGAGATAACCGCAGAAGAGAACTCTCCTTTCCAGAAAGAACTATCATTACGTTTAAACTCAGACACATCAGATCTAAGAGAATCCTTTTTTGCATATCCTGCGTTAAGCATAATGACAAAATCCTTATCATCTAGCTTCTTTGTCTTTGTTCTACCAAAGCCATACCAACAAACGCCTATGCCTTCCTCTTGCAAAAAGAGATCAAGTTGTTCTAGATAATACCCTGCATCCAATAATCCTTCTTCATCCTTCGCTCCATAGTAGCAAATACAAAGATCTCCACGAGAGCATGAAGTTGTAGCGGCTTCAACAACTTCAACACTTGGCTTCTCGCCTGATAAAACCAAGCAATCATATGATGCGATAAGAGTCTTAAGAGTATCGGCATCCAACTTTCTTGTCTCATCGAAATCCCTATGAGACTTACGCTTGTTGATCATTGAATACAAATCTAGAAAATCCATAATACACCTGCCGTCGATAGTAATGATATTAAGATAGCCAAAATCATCGGTCCTTTGAAATATGAAACGAAGAATGCGACAACTACTCCAATTAGCCCCGCAAGCCACTCAGATGAAAAATCAGTAAGGGCTAGTGGGAAGATCAACGCTCCTAGTGCTGCAACAGGTAGAAGCATCATACACTTACGAACAAATCTAGGAAGCTTAGAAAGAAATGGCATGAAAAATGGAATCATGCGAGGAATCATCGTAACAATAGATGAAACAGCTATCATAAGCCAAATGTTCATACTCCAGCCTCCTTGTCTGAATAGATTATTGCACCAAATATAGTTGCACATAGCATGGAAATCAAGAAAGAAACACCCGTTGAGACACCAAGTGCTAAGATCAGGATTGAATTCAATCCTCCAGAAACCACCATGACCAATAAACCTTTGATGTTTTTTCTACACTCAGAACCAAGAAGGGATGCAAACATTGCATAAACAGTGATAACAGAAGCTTTCTGTATTACTTCAGGAAGGAACATTCCAGATAGAAAACCAATTGCTGTACCACTCACCCAACCTGAATAACTTGTGAAGATCAAACCTGCCATATAGGAATACTTTAGTTTCTTACCCTTCAAGGCAGCTACTGCAAACACCTCATCTGTTGTTCCGAAACCACACATAATGCGTCCCCATATCTTCTTTGGGTTCTCAAGACGCGTGTACAAAGATGATGCCATGAACATATAGCGAGAATTTAGAAAGAATACAGATATTGCAATTTCCAGCAGAAATGCACCGGCATTATAAAGGTTCATCATCAAAAACTGACCGGAGCCCGAGTAGCTAGTCATGCTTACTGCTAGCCCTTCTATGAATCTTAATCCACTGGTTCGAGTCAAAAGACCGAATGCCAACGCAGTCGTAAAATAACCAAGGAATATAGGAAAACCGTCCTTTATTCCTTCTACGATATTGCTCTTGATGTCATCGTTATTCATCTAAATGCCTTTTCTAGACACAATAATAGTTATTCTGAATGCGAAAATCCACATATCATAGAAACTTTTCATCTATTGAAGAAGCTCTTTGCTTCTTTGTAGAATGGATGCATGAACATCCTATCTATTGAGAACCTTTCAAAAACATTAAAAGATGAACCTTTGTTTGAAGATGTAACACTCGGCTTGGAAGAGAGTGAAAAAGTCGGAATCGTTGGCAAAAACGGTGCTGGGAAATCTACATTTCTACGCGTTATCAATGGCAATATCGTACCAGATGAAGGCAATATCTCAACAAAGAACAATCTCAATATTGTATTTCTAGAACAAAATGTTTCATACAAGGAAGACACTACTCTTTCAAGCTTCCTATATTTATCAAACAACTGGAAGATAAAACTACTTGAAGAGTACCAAGAAGCACTGCAAGAGAACAACGAAAAAAAATACACAGAACTATTTGCAACAATTGAAAAGGATAATCTCTGGGATATCGAAAGAGCTTATTTTGCATTTCTTACCGATATGGGCGAAACACTCTCCCCAAATCGATTGTTCTCATCCCTTTCTGGAGGACAACAGAAAAAGGCTGCTATCGCAAGAGCATTGTCATTGCGCCCTGAGTTATTGCTACTAGATGAGCCTACAAACCATCTGGATATCAAGACCATCGAATATCTTGAAACATGGATCAAGAATGCAAAGTGCGCAATCATCATCGTCACACACGACAGACATATTCTGAATGAATGTTGTTCCACTATCTGGGAACTAGATAGAAAACATTTCTATCGCCATCCTGGCTCTTTCTCTTCATACCTTGAGAGAAAAGAAGAAAGATTGATGATGGAAGACAAGGAACAAGCAAGACTAAAGACAATTCTTAGACGCGAACTTGTTTGGTTACAGCGAGGTCCACAAGCTCGAACAGGTAAAGACAAGAACAGAAAAGATAGAATCACAGAGATGCAAAGCCAACTGCATCAAGTCAGAGATGACAAGCAAACACAATTCATATCTCTAAAGACAAGGCTTGGAAAGAAGATTCTCGAAGTTGACAACATAGCAAAAGGTTATGATGGAAGAACTCTCTTTTCGGGATTCTCACACTCATTTGTCAAAGGCGAAAAGCTAGGCTTGATAGGAAACAATGGATCTGGAAAATCCACTCTTCTCGATATTCTATCTGGCACAATTGAGCCTGATGAAGGCACTGTTGATGTAGGACAGAATACTCTCTTTGGCTACTACGACCAGATGGGAAGAAACCTAAATAGCAATAAGACAGTTCTAGAATATGCAGAATCTTTTGGAGATAGAATCCGATATACAGATGGACAGGATGTATCTGCATCTCGTTTCTTGGAAATCTTTGGATTCCCTGTATCCATGCAAAGAACACCTATATCCCTTCTTTCTGGAGGAGAAAGAAGAAGACTATATTTGATCACAAGATTGATTTCAAACCCCAATTTCTTGTTATTTGATGAGCCTACTAACGATCTAGATATCGAGACAATGGAAAATCTGGAAGAATATCTGACATCATTTCCAGGTTGTATGATCATATCATCCCATGACAGAACATTGTTGGATATTACAGTGGATATGCTTCTTGTAATCGAAGATGAGAAGATTACTCTTTTTGCAGGAAACTACTCTGAATGGAAAGAAGCAAAGGAACAAGAAGAGAAAGAAAAGAACAAAGAAATCATTGAAGTCAAAACAGAGAAGAAGCCTGAACGACAAAGAGCCCAAAAGGGGCTCTCATTCAAGGAAAAGAAAGAGCTGGAAACTCTTGAGAATGAGATTTCGTCTCTCGAAGCTTTGGTTCAAGAGTTGGAAAACTCATTTGCAACAGCGGAAGAAACAGAGCTTGGAACATTGCAAGAGCGAACGGCCAAATACCAAAAGACAAAAGAAACACTCGATCAAAAGACCGAGCGTTGGCTAGAGTTGGAGGAGAAAGCTTAATCTTCGTCGCTTTCGAGTAACTGAGCATCAGTTTTAGCAGGAATATGTTTTCTTATAAAAGGAATTGTTCCTGCAAACATCTTTTGCATCTCTGCCTCAGATTCCTGAAGTGCAGCTTGCCAAGCAGGACCAAATCCTGGGCTATTGATTGTAAGTCTATCGACAGCCTTCTGATATGTCTGAAGTCTCTGGATTTCCTTTCTTCCTGGCTTTTGTGATATAGACTGGATAGCTACACGAAGATTCTCATTGGCTTTCTTAAGCTCTTCATTCTCTGCCTTCAGTTTGCCCATACCTTCACTTTCAAGCTCCATTCTATCTGTAAGCATGTTCTTGTATTTCGCAATCTCACTTTTGCTTGCTTTCTTGATATTATGCTTCTGCACACTCATTGCAATATATACAATCAATCCGCAACCAAGTCCTGATGCAATTGCTATTAAAATCCATGTCCAAGTTTCCATAGTCACCTCTGTTATTTAAAATATAACACAAAGTCATGTCGTTACAAAATTCACATCGTTTGTTTTCCATCCATTTCCCTGAATATGTATTTTTCAAACAGAAACACAAAGTAATAAACGTACAAAATGTCTAAAACATCCCCTTTATCTTTGTTTTACTTTCCTTTATTATAGTAGCCGTACTCCCCAGGTGGTGGAATGGTAGACACAAGGGACTTAAAATCCCTTGTCCGTTTAGGACGTACGAGTTCGAGTCTCGTTCTGGGGATAAACAATTACCTTTTATCAACTTCATACCAATTAAGCTACAAATAGGATCTTATAGCCCCTGCTTTCTATTTTCTCAGTAGTCTTATTTTATACAAAAGTATCTCAACAACTATCACAACTGTTGTTGCTAAACTGATCGCATATAGCACTGTATTGAAAGAGAAATTATCATAGATGATTCCTCCAAACAAAGAACCAATGACAGTTCCTACTGTTAACAATACTTCATGTACCATCATTCTTTTCTCTCTGTTTTTTGCACCTGATGCTCCATGAAACATTGAAAGAACATAGCTTAGAGCAAAGACAAAGCCGAAGACTACAAAGAATGGAGCAAAGATAATCTTTGATTGTATTTGTGTCATTATTAGAGCCAGAATCACAAATGCAATCTGAACTGCAAAGATTACCCAAGCCTTGAATTGCCAAAATGAAGTTCGTCCCAAGATAACAAAAGAGATGCAAGCAGTAACGCCTCTAAATAGAAGAAGGTTGCCTGTTAGTGTCTCTGAAAATCCAAGAGACGCAGATGCATATAGAGGAAAGATTGTGATAATCAATGAGTATCCAATGTACATGATCGTAACACCAGCCCAACATAGATATCTTAAAGGTGTTGAATTATCTACTAAGGTAATTTCCTCTTCTTTTTTACTATTAGTTCTATCTTTGATAAATACAATGAATAACGAAGCAGCTACAAACAAAGCTATTGATGCATATAACGGATAGGCAATTGAAATACTTGATAATATTCCACCTGCAGCAGTACTTAGCCCTGCACCAAATGACCACGAGAAGTTGAACCTTGATACAGCAGCAGAAAGGTCCCACCCTTCCTTTCCTTCTGTAATCCAAGACTCAACATTAGGCCACAACAGTGCCATTGTGCATCCATATAACATCAAAGAGACAAATACACTCCACTTATTTGGAGAAAGAATGACAAACAAGACAGATACCCCCATTCCAATTAGAGATGAGATGATCTTGCTCTTGTTATTGACTCTCAGCGGAAGCTTTGAAAAAACTATACAGAATATGAAATAGAAGATTGTGTATATAGAGGACGCAATACCAATTTCAGATGAAGAAAAGTGATGTTTATCACGAAGGAAATATACAAGTGAAAAGTTCACCATCGCAATTGTAAATTGCGCTAGAAACGAAGTGAAAGCCAATGCTTTATCTTTTTGTTGCATGTGCCAATAGTAGAACAGAAGATTGTTATTGTGAAGCGTGTTGGCACATAATTAACAAAGCTACTTAATAAACAGTTGCGATAGATTCAAACGCTCAATAATCCTACATAGTTCCTTTGTTCTTGAGCACCCAACTTTCTGTAGAAGAGTACGGATTTGGGACTTTACAGTAACAATCTCAACACATCTGTAGTTAGAGATCTCGCGAATCTTCATACCTTGAAGAAGGAGTGAAATCAATTCCTTTTCGACAGGAGTCAATGAAGATAGGTTCTTTACAAAGTACATCATGCCCTCTTCATTTTTTCTCAAGCGTTTATATTCCTGCATCACTAGGTTATGAACCTTTGCCTCCAACTGGACCTTTCCTTCCATCACAGCATCCAAGTGAGATATCAAATCAACATCCAAGCCATCCTTGACAATATAATCCATGGCACCAGTTGCCATAGCTTTTACAATTATGTCATCTGAATCATGGCTTGTAAGATATACAATTCTTGCGTCCTCATGTTCTTCAAAAATTGCCTCAGTTGCATCTATTCCAGAGTTCTGTCTTTCCATTTCAATGTCCATCAATACAATATCTGGGGAATATTGATCATAGGCCTTTACAGCTTCAGCCCCGCTTGGAACAGATGCAATAACCTTATATTTCCCTGATGATTCCAGAACTCTTTGAATCTTGTTTCTAATCACATCAAAATCATCTGCGATTAAAACACTTACAACTCCCACCTTGTTCGCCCCCTATCGTATCTAGGTAATAGAATAATGAATGTAGTACCAATGCCAACTTTTGTTTCAAATCGGATAGAACCCAGATGGCTTCTGATTGTACTTCTAGTATAGTACATTCCCATGCCCCAGCTACTAGAGCTGTTCTTTGTTGAATAGAATGGCTCCCATATATGCTTAGCACTCTCTTTTGAAATTCCCTTACCGGCATCTCTGACACTAATGCTAGTCCAAAGCCGCTCGTTGTTGCAATTGATGAATATAGGAGCAACTCGTCCTGCATCAAGCGTTGCTTCATATCCATTGGTCAATAGATTGTAGATTGCCTCAGCAATACGCGCTTTATCAACAAGAATCTGAGTATCAAACAGGGGGTTTTCCACAACAACCTCACCCTCAGGATACTTTGCCTTGAACTTTTCTATAGCGCATTCAAGAACACTTGAAATCGAATGTGCTTGCAAATGTACATCTGCACTCTTGAATGCTTCATATAAGCTTTGCGTACGATCAAGTAGCTTAGAGTTCAAGCCTTCCAATTCAGATAGATATCCAGCAAGCAATGCCTTGTCATCCATATTCTCTTCCATATCCTCAAGAATATACTTTGAAGCAATAAGCTCATTCTTGATTCCATGGACAAACATTCCTACACCCTGTTTGGCCATAGCGCCACGTTTTTTAAGTGTTGCTTCCTCTCTTTCTTCATCCCATTGTATTTGTGCATAGCGTAAGAATGAGAAAAATCCAACAGAGCCTGAAACGATAGCAACAAGACCAATTATTACATATACGCGAGTGTTGATGGCTTTTGACAAATACCAAAGACCCAATAGCCACATGAAGTCTGATCGATAGAACATATAGACCTGAGCTGGGTCTTGAGGTAGATATATTCCATACAATAGAGCCATGGAAAACAACAACAATGATTTAGAGACAAATCTTCGTCTGAAGAATTGGCTTGTTATTGAATAGTATTCATAACACA
Organism: uncultured Spirochaetales bacterium; assembly: GCA_934276485.1. Classification (GTDB taxonomy): domain Bacteria; phylum Spirochaetota; class Spirochaetia; order Sphaerochaetales; family Sphaerochaetaceae; genus Ornithospirochaeta. Next base: position 73,746 of record CAKQTE010000083.1, read on the forward strand.
TTGCAAAGACTATGAGGATCAAATACAAGAATATCCAGCATAGAGATAGCTTAACGATTATCTTTAGCACTAGTTCACTGTTTCCAAATAACAATCTAAATAGTGGTGGATAATACAAAATCAAAGCTATTGCAGGGATTATGAATATGATCCATGGTTTATGACTGATTTTCTCAGCAAGAGGGAAATAAGAGAATTCAATTGCGCACCATAAGAGAAGCGGAGGAAATGTATATCGTCCAATTGCCATCAGGTATCCTAACTCTGATAGCGTCAATTGCATGTATTGCATCTTTACTCTCAGCGCCTTGGTACCAAAGAGCAAAATGGCCATATCTTTTCCGATTCCACCCTTCTTGGAAATGTAAATCAAAATCGTCAGCCAAAACAACAAAAGTGATATTGAGGTTGCAAATAGAAGCACAGAACGCTTGTTGTGCTTTACAGCAACAAGGACAATCGATGTTATGACCATCAATATGATAAGTATTAAAAGCATCGACCCTCCAAAAAGACAAAAGCCGCAGGAACTCCTGCGGCCCTAGATAAGACTATTATAAATTATTTTTCTGCTGCCTCAAGCATTACATCAAACATTACATAGTCTGAAACCTTTGTGTTCTGGTTAACAGCATCGCCAAATCCACTCTTCTGAGCTTCATAAGCCTTCTCTACTGTTCCGTCCTTGATCTGAGCAATAAGCTCGGATGATGTGATCCACTCAGCATCTCCTCTCTGCATGTACATTGTATCGTAGTCAGCACCGATAGTCTCAGCAACCCACTTGGCTGTCTGCTCAACGTTCTCTGCTCTGTAATCCATACCCTTGTAGAGAGCTCTTGTGTAACGAATTAGAAGGTCTCTGTTCTGCTCTGCCCACTTGTTCATAACAATCCATGATGAGATAGATGCGCTTCTGTCTGAGAAAGCAACGTTATCTGCAAGCTTTACTGCATCATCTTTATTAGCATCCTGGATGATAAATGTTGATGGTGACCAGCAAGCTGCTGCATCCAATGAACCTGAATTCATTGCAGATACGATACCGGAAGCATCCATTTCCATTCCTACTACGTCCTTCATTGAAAGACCTTCTGACTCAAGAGCCCACTTAAGGATGATCTCTGAAGATGTACCGGAAGCATAACCAACCTTCTTACCCTTAAGATCTGCAACGGAGTTTACTCCGTGGCTCTTAAGACCAATGACAGCGTCTCCATTTCCGATGTGGGACATAGCGAAGATCTTTGCTCTGCCGTTGATACAAAGCTTATGAGCACCGTGTCCGATGTAACCAACATCGATTGAACCAGATTCCATAGCTGCGATGATAGTTGGACCGTCAGCGAATTCAACTAGTTCAACTTCGATTCCTTCTTCAGCGAATGCACCTGTCTTCATTGCAGCTACAACTGAGTTGAGGGATGCATAGTTAGGCATATATGCAACTCTAACTTTTGTAAGCTTTGAAGATGTCTGCTGTGTCTCTGTCTGACCTGATGCGAATAGTGATAGTGCGCATAGTACGACCAATAGTGTAACGAATAACTTTTTCATATTTTTCTCCTTTTGTTATCTATTCTCTATTTTCTGACCTCAAGGTATTCTTGATATACCTCGGACCAAATCTTGTTCTTCAACTCTAGGAATCTAGGACTCATCTTTGTCTCCTGATCTCTTGGATATGGGATATCTACCTCAACGATATCCTTGATTCTACCAGGACGTGCGGACATGATGATTACACGCTGACCTAGGATCAATGCCTCATCAACATCGTGTGTGATAAAGAAGCATGTCTTTCTTTCCTTTTCCCAAGTATCCAGTAGCTCTTGCTGAAGCTGTGTTCTTGTTTGAGCATCCAATGCACCAAAAGGCTCATCCATCAACAATACCTCTGGGTTAGCAGCATATGCCCTAGCAATAGCAACACGCTGCTTCATTCCACCAGATAGCTCTTTTGGATAGTGATCAACGAACTTCTCAAGATCAACCATCTTGATATATTTCATTGCAATCTCTTCAGCTTCCTTGCCCTTGATTCCCTTCATGTTTAGAGGAAACATAACGTTCTTTAAAACCGTTAGCCATGGAAATAGTGCATATTGCTGGAATACAACACCCCTATCAGGACCTGTGCCTGTAACTTCCTTTCCATTACAGATTACACTGCCACTTGTTGCATCCAGAAGTCCTGCTATGATGTTTAGCAATGTTGACTTTCCACATCCTGAAGGACCTACAACAGTGATGAACTCATTCTCTGCAATATCCAGGTTTACACCATTAAGAGCAACAACCTCGCCATTTCTACCCATATAGGTCTTCTTGACGTTGTCGATCTTAACTTTTATATTTCTCTCTTCTCCTGCCATCCTGTTAACTTCCTTTCAAGTAGTTTAATAAGCTTCTCGATTGTGATTCCTATTACACCGATAATGATGATGTAGAGAAGCATAGGCTTTGTTTCAAAGTTATTGTTCAAGCTCCTGATTCTCATTCCAAGTCCTGCGAAAGCTCCTGTAGACTCAGCTGCAATAAGTGTTGTAAGTGCAACAGATGCACCAAGACGAACTGCAGTAAGAATAAATGGAAGGCTTGCTGGTGCAAGAACGCGCAAGAAGATATCCTTATCTTTTGCACCAAGTACTCTTGCTGCCTTCAAAAGTGTTTCATCGATATTGATGATTCCCTGATATATTGTGATACACATGATCAAGAATGTTGCGATTGTGATAACGATGATCTGAGGCTTTCTACCAACACCTGCTGTGATAACAATCAAAGGAACATATGCAAGAGGTGGGATGTTTCTGATGAACTGAATCCAAGGTTCGATGATGTTTCTTACTGGTTTATACCATGCCATGAGAATTGCAACTGGTAATGCAATAGCAAAACCAAGAAAATAACCTGCTGTGACCGAAATAAGGCTTGATGCGATATCCTTAAAGAGTACTCCTCTTTCGATCATTACAGGAATCTGAGCTAATGTAACTATGATGTTAGGGAAGCTTCTTGCTGTCTTTGGTAATACCGACAGTAGTGTCCATACTGCCAAAGCTGTGAGAAATGAAATCAGAAGCCAAATCCTACTTTTAGCTTTCTCACTTAATCCCCTTTTACCCTTCAGGGCTTTCTCCTTTTTATCCATTTATACGGACTCCTTTTTGGATTTCTACAAATAGCCTAACCCATATATTTCAGTTGCATAGTATGAAATTTGTTCATCCCTTTTCACACAAACTACACAAAGAAAAATAGAATTTGGACTAGACAAGCAATATCAAAATGATTAAATTGAACAATGTTCAGAGGTAAAAGGCAATGATTACGTCAAAAGAGGAAATACTTACAAAAAGCAGAGAGCTGATGAAAGCCGATGGCTGGCAGGGATTGAATATTCGTGCTGTAGCTTCAGCTTGTGGCATATCTATTGGAAGTGTTTACAACTACTACGAATCAAAAGCCGACCTTGAGGAAGCTACAGTAGAATCAATATGGTTCGATATCTTCCATTCAGAAGATGAGAAGGTATTGGAAATGAGCATTATTTCCTACGTTGAATGGCTATTTGAAAGAATGAAGTACGGTGATGAGGCTTATCCTGGATTCTTCTCTCTTCATAGCGTTAGCCTTATCAGTGTTCACTCAAAGAATGGAAAGAGACTAATGAGTAAGAGTTGGAAACACATGGAAATGGGACTAACACATATCATAAAGATGGATAAGGAAATCTCAAAAGATGCTTTTGATGATGATTTTACTCCAGAGATGGTTGCTCATACAATTTTCTCTCTTCTTATTAGCGCAATGCTTCAGAAGGATTATGATTCGAAAGCCATCATAAGTATCGTCAAAAGAACACTTTATTAATTTTTTTAAATCAAATATGAACATTGTTCATAATCATATATAAACATTTTATAAGGAAGAAAAAATGAGAGCATTTATCGAAACAAGCTTTGATATCGTCTACTTAATATCTGTAGTAACAATCGGTATCACAATGATCAAGAATTCAAGGGGAAAGAAGCAATACCTTCTATTTGGAATCATGGCAGTTGTACTAGGACTTGGAGATTCTTTCCACCTAGTTCCAAGGGCTATTGCTCTTTGTACAACTGGTCTTGAGAACTATGTAGTTCCACTTGGAATTGGAAAGTGGATCACAAGTGTAACAATGACAATTTTCTATATCCTTCTCTACTATGTCTGGAGAATCAGATACAACATTGAAGGAAAGAAGGAATTGACAATTGCAGTCTATGCTTTGTCTCTGATTAGAATAGCTCTTTGCTTCATGCCTCAGAACATGTGGCTATCTGCAGACTCTCCACTATCATGGGGAATCTATAGAAACATTCCATTTGCTCTTCTTGGTATTTTGGTTATCGTTCTATTCTACAAGAGCGCTAAGGAACAAAATGATGTGGATTTCAAGTGGATGTGGCTCACAATCGTTCTATCATTTGGATTCTACATTCCAGTAGTTCTGTGGGCAGATAAGATTCCTCTAATCGGAATGCTCATGATTCCAAAGACATGTGCATATGTATGGACAGTTGTCATCGGATTCAATGCAATGAAGAAAGAAGGCAAATAACAAAACCATTGCTTTAACAGACGACTTTGTTTCTCATAAATAGGAGCAAGGTCGTTTTTATTTGAATAAGAAAACCTCATACAACTAGGCTATATTAAAAATAGCATGTTATATCACAGAAAGGAGGTATTCTTCATTGGAAAAAATAGAATCTAGATACCAAAATCTCTCTTTCATACGATTGTTCACGTACTTTGCAGGACGAGGAATTACTCTAAAAGAAGAAACATTTAAAAAAAATCTTGGCCTACTTACAAAGGACGGCAAATACAATATGCTAGCTCAATTGCTTTCTGATAATTGCCATATTCCAATTAACATTTCCATTTATTTGGGGAACACTCCGAATTCCCCTCTATATACTGTTAAAGAATTCGGCTACACGTGCCTATTAATTGCGCTTGAAAAGGTCCTTGAATATGGGGATGTTATAAATATCATGCAAGCAGATGAGAGAAATCGCATCGTAGAACGAAAAGAAGTCGCGCTGTTTGATGCAGACGCCTACAGAGAAGCAATCATCAATGCCTTTGTTCCTGACTACTCCCACGGGAGCCCGTGGGGTTCTTACTACCAAGTTTAGCTTATAATCGTGCATCATTTTCAGACTTTGGAATATAAGTATAAATCTATTTGAGTAAGAACTTTTATTACTAAGCAGTCCTACGACCACATTAACGGTAAATTTCTACTTTCGTAAGGAAGTATAGTCATTCTCCCTTTATATTTTGTTATACCATTCTAATACCACTGTTTAATACTTTAATTTTATTTATCTTAATCCATTCGATCAGGTCCTTTTCTTTATCGTAACATGTTTTAAAATTAGTTGCACACTTGATTTTGTCGATGTTTTGGGTTGTGAAATCGTAACAATATAATAAGAATGATGAATACCAATCTCTTTGTACAGGTGTACCATCAGCAAGTTTATACATTCTATCAGACAGTTTCTTTTTGACATAATCATCTGATGTATGATCATATTGGCTTGCTCTGTAATTAATAGGCACTTCTATATATGTGCCACCTGTTATATTGAATTTCCTTGCAACGGCAGTCTGAAATTTAGAAGGGCATCTGTTCTTTATTGATTTGCCAAAACGCTTTTTTCTATTAATCTTACCTTTGTTGTTGATAGTGGTTTCTTTAGCTCGTTTCATGAGTTTACTTGCATTTTTTGGCTCTGTGATGAGTACATCTCCAAGGCTCCTTAGATGATTAGCATCCTCGTTTATAGCAAGTTGCCTGTTTATAGCATTGATACGACATAACTCGTAATGCTTTATTTTTAACTTCCTATAATGGTTAGAACATTTCCAGGTCTTATGTCCTTTTTTAATAGTGCCATTATCGTTGTAGTTTTGCGGATTAGTTGCTCGTCTGCTTCTGTCCATAGCACGTTTGTACAATCTTTCCAAACGTTCCGATTTTTGAATACTCTTGCCTCTCTCTGATAGGTTTTTAAGGCCAACTTCTGTATCAGTTGTATATGCTACTGTTTGCGTACCTATATCCGCACCGATTACCCCTTGACCAAATTCATGTCTTAAATTGCCAAATTTATCATATTTGGATCTTGCTTTGCCTTCGATAATGAGATGCAAATAAACACTATATTTTCCACGGATATACTTAGGAACAAGTGTGGCGTAGCAAGGTCTGTATGTATCGATGCAGCATGCTTCATCCAAAAGCGTTTGAATTGCTTTACCATCTGTGATTTCAGGATTTTCCAGATAGTTCAAGATAGCGTTAACCTCCTCTGTTTGGAACCTATCCTTGATTTTTACACCAAAAGTTGACTTGCCAAGTTTAAAATGCAATTGACCATCCTTGACTGATATTGGGATGCCTCGATTTATCTGCTTTGCTCTGATACAGGGGAGATCTCCAATCTTGGAAAAGTGGATCTTTTCACCGTTACCATAAAGACATCTTCCTATACCTCGCCATACATCTTCAGCTTTTGTAAGAGCAAAAACAGCATCAACACCATACTTCTCCCCAATCGGTATCATGGCTGTTCTGCAATACTCCCAAGTAATATTATATTGCTTTTGCATTTCGTTTAGCTGTTTTACCAAATCCCTACGTTTTTTCTTATCCTCTGTAGAACCATATAATTTAAGCAATTTGCGATATCTTTTGGTACGCATAAGCTGGTCATGTTTTTTTCTCATAATGCCAACAAGCTCGTTCCCCGCTTTTCTAATCTTGTTGGAAAGAAGTACAACTTTTTGTATATCCGGATAAGCCATATCGGTTTCGAGATCCAAGACATGTCTATCAGATAATTTATGAAATTTTTTCAAAAGGTTTTTATATTCTTCATCATTTATCATCTTTCTGGTCCTCGATAAACTTAATTACTGTAGATTCGCTTATATGCCCAACAGTTGATACAAAGTATCCTCTTAACCATAATACTCCACAACGCGCATAGAACTGTTTCAATTGTGGAAATGCCTTGAACAATTCGATAGCACTTATGCTTTTTAAGGTTCTGGCAGCATCGCATGGAGAGACGGTTTGTGGAACATCTATAAGAATATGAATATGGTCAGGCATCACTTCAAGTGCCTTAATGCGATAATCATAATCATCGCAAATCTTCTGCAATATTTGTTTAAGAGTATCCTCAATGTCACCCTCTAAAGCCGAAAACCTAAACCTTGGACACCAGATAATGTGATATTGTATCAGGTATTTACAATGTGAGGCACTATGATATTGTCCCTCGCTCATCATCCATTCCTCCTAGTTGATATTTTTCCTGAATACCTCTACGCATAAGGTCAAGAAATGTGATGGTTTTGCCTTCCTCAACTGAATAGATACGGGCAAGATTTTCAAGTTCAGCCTTCCATTCAGTAGGAATGGAGATATTGATTTGTACATTATTGCTTTTGCTTCGCCCCATTATTATTTTCCTTCACGACTTGAATGATATTCTGAATTATTAGGATTGCACTTGCTAGCATGGTTATAATTGCTTACAACATGTGCAACATAACTTGTTTCTTTTCTATATTTTTTAGTACATAGATTATATCACAACGAATGAAAAATTTATGTGCTAAATCAAGTTGAAAAACAACAAGAATCATTATAACAACCATAAAGAGCCTAAAAACCTGCTGTATTGAATGAAAATATGGCAGGTTTTCTATTTTCATAAA
>CAKQTE010000084.1 GCA_934276485.1 uncultured Spirochaetales bacterium
TTGATAGGCAGCTCCATCTCTAACTGACGAAGACGAGGCAAACTGATATCAGTAATCCAAACATCAGCTCCCATTCCTGCAGCCATTCTTGCTGCAGCTTCTCCTACGGTTCCGCCTCCCAATACCAGAACCTTGACGCGGTTCACACCAGGCACTCCACTCATCAGTTTCCCTTTTCCTCCCTTTGTTTTCTGCAGGAAAAAAGCACCGTTAACAATGGCCATTCTTCCAGCCACTTCACTCATCGGAATGAGCAAAGGCAGAAGGTGGTTATCTGTTTCTACAGTCTCGTAAGCCAGACAGACGGCTCCACTCTTGATCATGGCATCGGTAAGTTCCTTATCACAGGCAAAATGGAAATAAGTGAAGACAAGCTGGTCTTGATGGATAAGTGGATATTCCTCGGCGATAGGTTCTTTCACCTTTACAATCATTTCCGCCTCACGATATACACTCTGGATGTCGGGTAAGATTTTGGCCCCAACCTTTTCATACGCTTCATCAGCAAACCCACTGTTTACGCCAGCTGTATGCTGAACCATCACTTCATGACCATGACTAATGAATTCAGCTACCCCTGCTGGTGTCATTCCAACACGGTTCTCATTATTCTTAATCTCTTTTGGAATACCTATTTTCATGATGTTATAATTTTAAAGGTTCGACATCAGTTTTAACTTTGTAAAGATACGGAAAATATCAATAGGTTGTATATTTTGTTATAAGTTTTTAACAAATCTTAGAGAAGCATAATTTTACCAGTGAAAGATGCGATGTGAAAGCAATGAACCCATTTGAAAGTGAGTTAATGCAAACTCATCATAAAAAATTTAAGGGAAAGGGTGGAGAACTTTTTTAGTTCCCCACTCTTTTGTAACTTAGCCACATTACAGCAGTGGGCAAAACTTGAAGACTAAGAGGTCGTAAGTCTTGCTCGCAAGCTTTCCATGACGAAGTGGAATACCACAAGTCTTTAACTTGTGAGTAGTTCAGATCAACCCATCTTCTCACAATCGAAATATGAGCGGTTCATGCAGTAAGGAGCTATTTCAATGCCATATTTGCTCAGGAATAATTGAGCCAGCATGGGGTGTTCACGAGTTACATCGATAGGTGGTGTAGTTGATGCGGTGCTCGTCTCCACAAACATGCCTTTTTCAAGGCGTTGTCTCTTGTCCTTACAAGCGGCATTGCCGCTTCTCTTAACTGAAATTTTCCAAAGTGCCATAATCTATGAATTTTATGTATTATATTTATTAATGCCACTGATGAGTGACTTCATCCAGGCTCCCTCTTCGAGGATATTGCGCATGGATTCGTCATTCGCCATCTGTACCATAACGATTATATTTCAATGTCTTTATAATTGATGGTGCAAAGGTCGGCATAAGGTATGCTAAATATGGGCACTACCTTCAAGAAAATGAGAGATTAGATTTCAAGACTATTATTTCGATACAGAAATGTCAGTAGCGACTACCGTAATTTCTATCTGTTGACCTAAATCTGAATTGTAATCAAGAATAAGATCCACAATTCCATTATTATCCTTAGTGGTCATAACAGAGTCAGCAATAGTCCTTAAAAGTTCATTCTCTTCAGGATTGAGCATAGAGGAATTTGTCCAACTATGTCCTGTTACTAAGTGGACAATAGCATTTTTCTCATGAGGCAGCATATCATACTTGCAAACAAGATCTGCCATATAGCTGGCTGCATCAGTCGTTCCATCAGCGTATGATTGAATGGTGACGGTGGCAAATCTGCCGGAAAAGTAGTGAGAGAATGCTCCCACAAATCTCCTTCCATGGGGAAAGCATCAAGATGGGGACCTGTGCCATCATCCCAGTCTTTCATTGTAATATGGCACACATCACCATTGGAATCATCATGACGTTTAGGAGTCATCTGCTTGAGCATATCATAATGTAGCTTAAACTATCCGAGGCAGTCTTTTGCTTCGGGATACATGTTCACTATATGCGGCGCCACCTCTTCAAAGGTAACAATGTTGGGAAATTCTTTATTTTGATACAAAAATTTAAATGGGGCTATGCGAATATGTCCATAGCCCCAGAAAGATTGGCGAGAAGTTCTCTAAATAATATTTTGTAGCTCTTTAACAACCTTCCTAATCAGTTCTTTTGTCTCTCTGATGAAAGCATCGGTATCCTTCAAGCGATTGGTAAGGCCGAGCTTGCCTATCCAGATTACGTTGCCATTAGTATTTAACATCGGCATGAATGACTTGTCAATTTCTGTCAGCTTTTTGGAAGCATCATCAAATATTTTATCTTTCACATGGTTCTTTATAGAATACCTTACTCCAACAGATTTATCTCCCTTTTGATTCACAAGCGAGATGATAATATCGGATTTACCTTCTTCGTCTGGAATATAGAAACTAGTACTATCTTTAGACTCTTCAAGAAGTTTCAAACTCATCGTATTTTTACAGAATATATTAAGGCAGGCATAGATGTATTGCCATCTTAGGTTTGATTCTTGTTCAGTCATGTTGTCAATGGCTCTTTTTTTCATCAAATCCTTTATGGCATTCTCTAATCCTTCCGGTGAAAGTGTATTCTGTTTAAATCTGAGCAAAGTCTTTATTCCATTTTCTGTACTTTTTCCATATCGCATCAAATAGAGCGGATGATAAAATGAGTTATTGGAATAAGTGTGCGATAGATACAGACAATTGAAATCTTTAATAGCTACATTAAAGAATCCTTCACATCTATCTCTATAGTGCTTATCAAATGCCAATTTCCCAAAACCAAGATACACAGGAGGCAAAAGATGGTTAATGTCATAATCGCTCATAGCTTGTTCTGATGCGAAAATGTTGGGAAGACCATACTTCGCATCTTTAGATTTTGCTCTCTCTAAGTCAGCTTCTTTGATGTAAAAGATATTAAAAATCTGGATTACTCCAGACAATGCATCAGGGCTTGTAAGCCCACATTTGTAAGCGAACAACTCTGCGATACATTTCATCGTAGTATCTTCTGAAAACTCATACCAAATTCTATGTCCTGATATTTTTTAAGGTTTTTAATGATTACATCATTTGAAATAGGCTCAGAATCGACCATCTTTGAAGAACCTGGGTTCTTCATGACAACTGAGCCTATACAATCCCACGAGTTTCCAAATTGCAGGAGGGTTCTCCATCGATACCCGTCGTTCTCGTCAATTTTGATAAAGTGAGTATATACTTTCATTTGTATAAATTTATTATTTATTAAATATTTCAATGGCTCTATAAGCCAATTTTAGTGTAATACTGTCATAAGAATCTGCCAGGATTATGCTACTGATTATTCTTATTGATTAGATTGACCACCACTTTCCCCATCACATTCTTCTCTTCTGTGCGGCTCTCGGCAATCATCAGTGTGAGAGCGACGAGGGTGTTGTCAGCAATGCGCTTGAGTCCGTCCTGGCCATAGAGTTACTTCAATTTTATTTCTCTTTGTCCTCCTTATACTTGTTCCACATGCTCTTTACCTTTCCGGCTATCTCCTTACGGAGCCAACAAGGTTCAAGAACTTCAAGGTATTCACCATTCCAAAGCAGTTCCTGCTGGAAGTCGAATGTCGGTCTGAGATACAATTCAAAGATGCTGTATTCATCTGTCTGCTTAGTCTCTTTTTGTGACTTATGCAAAGGAAGGTCACGCAGGTAGTTGGCTTGACTGGCACTGACCTTGATTTTAACTTTTTCCATGTCGCAATCATCGCCGGGCATTACACCGATGCAACCCTCAAAGTATTCCTGCGGGTCAAACTCTTCTGGATATTTAAAGGTATGGCTCGAAAGACGGAAGTCTTGAATCCGGTCGAGACAGAAGACGATGTCTTTTTCTGCCGGCCAATTACGTCCCACCATATACCAACGCTGACGGAAAAGCTTTACGCACAATGGCATCACGTAATGGTCGTACGTGCTTCCTTTCCAGTAGGTCAAATAGGTGATGTGAATGAAGCGATTCTTCTTCATTGCATCAATGATGAGCTCCAGATATTCCCTACCACTGGGCACGTCTTCAAGGATAATCCTGTTTTTGATTGATTTGCTTTCAAGAAGAAAGTTGCTCACTGACAGGGTGCTCAATAGCCAATTCCCAATGCTTCCACTCTTCATGTTATTCTCATTGGCGATATAATACCTATAAGGTGCTGTCTTTTCGCATTCTATTGACAAGCCAAAGGTGTCGAAGATATTCCACTTCCACTTGTGGAAGGTGCGCTTCAACATCTCCTCACCTCCGCTCAAATCCACATTGTCCATCCAGCGG
>CAKQTE010000085.1 GCA_934276485.1 uncultured Spirochaetales bacterium
ATATCATAATTGTATAGAAACGATATAATTAAATTCACAAAAATAATAGGCAACATATGAATTTTTGGTCCATATATTGCCTTTTTCAGTCTCTTTTCAGTGTCAAAAGCTTAACTTAATGACATTGTATCGGATGCAAGGCGAGCGTATTTTCTTGAATTCTTGTCTGTTCCTGGAATGACTATATTTCCACCAAGACGCAAAAGAGCTTCAAATGCCATCTCCCACTCTTCATCACTCTTTGACGGATGCCATCCTAAAAACAGAACTTCGTCATTTATAAACCATCCTCTTAAGAAAAAAGCATGGCTTTGGCTTGATATCGTTTCTTCCTTGACAGAAATATAATCCTTCTTTGTAAAATGTTGGTCACACCAATACCAAAGAGGTTTGATCTTCAAATATCTTTGGCTGATATATATAAGACCATATATACCCCCTTCTTCTCCTTTGGAATAAAGAGTTATGCAGTCTTTTTTTATATCGATAATCCAGGCCTCTCTGTCGAGAGTGGTATCCTTGATTATTTTAATCAAGCTTCCATTTTCATCTGTTTTCTTGAGTGTGAATGTGATATCTCGATAAAATCTTGATATAGCTCTATCGATAGCTATGCTTGAAAGATTGTCAGAAACAATTCGTGTATTATAGTTAATCCTAAACATTGTTATATTTTGATTTCATCTTAGCCATATCACAACGTAAAAAACCGATATCATCACAGAAAAAACTACTCTATTTTGACGCTTTGTATTTTCTGTAACAAAAAAGTTAGTTTCGTGTTTATAATGTAGATATCTAAATTGAACGGAGAAGTGCTTATGAAGAAAGTAATTACCATTATTGCAATTTTAGTTGTCTTTACATCTTTTGCATTTGCAACAGAGTACAATAAAGGATTAAGCATTGGCGCAGATATCGCAGCATTCAATCAAGGAGTTAGTCTAAGATATGATACTGGAAGGTGGTGTGATATAGAAGGATCATTTAGGCTTCCATTCACTTTTTATGTCATGAACGGAATTGATACAATCAAGAACAAAACACCATTTGATGCATATACTCTTCTTTCTCCAGAGCTTAGTTTTACAGCTTATTTCATTCCTGCTCATACTCAGTCATTCAGCTTCGGTCTAGGAGTAAATGGAACGATATTTGCAAATTCAAACGGTCCTAGCGTTGAGAACGCAGGAACAGCAGACGAGGTCAAATATGGCCCTGGTGCTACTCTATGGATGGGATTGAAAGCCGCAGCTAAACTTCAATTCGATTTCGAGAAATGGGGATTCAGTATCACAGGTTACTACCCAGTATTATCACATGTAATAGAAATCGGACATGCAACATTGGATTCCATTCTACCAAGCATGCTGTCAGTTGTTTATAACAGCGTAAGAATTGGATTTGATTTCAAGATCTGATAGATATTAATTTCAAAGAGGCTCCATCGCAAAGGTGGGGCTTTTTCTATTGTTAATACATACTCTTGGGGTTACCCTTTATTTATGAAATATATTGATATACCAAAACTTGGAAAGGTCGCAAGAATATCTCTTGGCTGCGATCACTATGGCGAGACGATAGATGAAAAGATTGCTACGGAGCAATTGGATTACTACATAGCCCAAGGGGGAAACCTTCTAGATACTGCAAGACTATATGGACAGCAGGTAGACGAAGGGCCTGGAACATCGGAAATCCTTCTAGGACAATACCTTAAGCATGTTGATAGATCGAAGCTTATAATTGCAACAAAAGGAGGACATCCTCATCTTGGTCATATGGATAGGCCCCGCTTAGATAGATCCTCTCTATATTCTGATATAGAAGCATCCCTTGATCAGCTTGGTACTCCTGTAGATATCTACTTTTTACATAGGGATTGGCCTGAGTATGAAGTAGGACCTATTGTTGAAACACTCAACGAATTTGTACAGAAAGGCTATACACGCATCCTGGGAGCATCAAATTGGTCAACAGAGAGGATCAAAGAAGCTAACATGTATGCCCAAAAGCATAACTTGCAAGGCTTTGAATTTTCAGAGCTCCAATATTCGCTCGCTAAAACAGATACTGAAACCTGGGGCGACAGCACGATTGAGATCATGGGATCTTCGTCTAGCCCTAAGTCTTTCTATGAAGAGACAATGCTTCCATATATGTGCTTCACCTCTCAAGGCAAGGGAATATTCTCAAAAGTCATCAGAGGAAAGGAATGCGAGATGTCAGAAAGAGGAAGAAAGCGATTTCTAACAGATGAGAATAGAAAGAGAATCGAGAGAGTGAGAATACTTACAGAAAAGCTCTCTGTATCTCCTGAAGAGATCGTGATCAGCTATATAACAAGCCAAAAGTCAAATGCAATTGCTATCATAGGATCATCAAAACTTGAACAAATAAAAACATCTCTCGAGAACACTGATCTAACATTATCCCAAGAGATGCTTGATTATCTGGAGAATGGAACTACTATTTCTTTGTAGTTCTTCTCACGCCTCTCTTCTTTACAGAAGGTCCTTTCTCTTTATGAGCCTGAATCAGCTCATCGATCCTTTCTGGAGTGATCAAGGAAGGATCTTTCTTTTCATTTGCAGATAGTGCAATATTCTCACTACCCCACTTCAGGTATAAGCCATAGCGACCATCTACTAGGATTGTCTTCTCTCCACTCTTGGAAATAAGCTCTTTGCCCTCTGGTGAACTTTGGTCTGTTTTTGCTTTCACAAGCTCTACAGCTCGCTCTTGGCTTATAGCTTCAGGATTCTTCTTCTCTTGATTAGGGATCATTACATTCACATCTCCCCACTTGATATAAGGGCCATACTTTCCAACAAGAATCTCCAATGTTTTTCCTTCGTAATCCTCAAAAGTTTTCAAGCTAGATCCACCAGCTGCTGCCAGAATGGTCTTCATTTCTATGTTCATTGGATTGATCACTTTTATGTTCTTTCCCATGTATTGAACATAGAAACCATATGGACCAATTTTGAGTACAGCTTCGTTGCCATTCTCATCCTGGCCTACTGTGTTTGGAAGTGTGAACAATAGATCTAGGAACTTCTCTTCAGCTTTTTCAGGGCTGTTTTTCTTATCAGGCCAAGAGATGGACTTCCCATCTTCAAGTCTGACTAGATATAAACCAAACTTACCACGTTTTACTTGATACTTATCAAATAAGACAATGTCCTCATCTGTTGGGAACAATACAGAACAAGCATCTTGATCTGTAAATGAGCCAGGGAAGAACCTTGCCTCATCGATTGATGCCATCTTGTTCTTACCTGATGCTTGATCATAATAATCAGAAGAAAGATATGGGCCAAACTTACCGATCTTGATCTCATATTCAATCTCTTGATTCTGATATACAAAATGGTACTCAAGATTCGAGAGTTGCAGGTTCTTTACCTCTCCAGAGATTGTTGTAGCCTTAACTTCTGCAAGGTCCTTTTCCAAGCCCTTGAAAGAATCATCTCCAAACCAGAACTCATCTAGATATTTAGCTTTGTCGAGCTTTCCTTCTGCGATCTCGTCAAGTCCTGCTTCCATTCTCTTTGTAAAGTCATAACCGACATAGAGAGCAAATGCACGCTCTAGAAATGCATCAACAAAGAAACCTGTGAATGTAGGAACAAGGTTCTGTCCCTGTCTGACAATATAATGTCTATCGATCAATGTTGATATTATCGTTGCATATGTACTAGGGCGTCCGATCTCTTCGCTTTCGAGAGTCTTTACTAGAGTTGCTTCATTGAATCTTGCTGGTGGCTGAGTTGTATGGCTCTTTGCTTCCGATGAGTCAATATTTACAACACTACCTGCTACCAAAGAAGGAAGAACGCCTTCTTCTGATTCACTCTCGTTCTCGTCCTTTGCAACTTCATATATCTTTCTAAAGCCTTTATCGAGAACAGTTGTACCTGTTGCTAAGAAAGAATACTTTCCAGAAGACAAGTCTACGCTTGTTGTACTCTTAAGGCACTCTTTCATCTGGGTAGCAAGAGTACGTCTCCAAATAAGCGTATATAGTCTTAGATCATCACCAGAAAGTCCTGTCTCTTCAGGGGAACGAAACGTATCACCTGCTGGTCTAATAGCCTCATGGGCTTCCTGAGCACCAGCTGTTTTGGCTTTGTAGTTTCTAGGACTGGAAGATAGATATTGCGAGCCAAACATTGCCGCTATCTGAGCTCTCGATGCTGCGATACACTCACTTGAAAGGTTTGGTGAGTCAGTTCTCATGTATGTTATGAATCCATTTTCATATAGACGCTGAGCAATACTCATGATCTCACGAGCAGAGCGATTGAGCTTTCTTGTAGCATCCTGCTGCAGAGTGGATGTTGTAAATGGAATTGAAGGTTGCTCTACTTTATTTTTAAGTACAACGCTATTTACTGTTGCACTAGCGCCGTCCAAGTCTGAAAGGATTGAATCAGCTTGACTCTTATCGAGAACAAGTACCCCCTTCTTTAACTCACCTGTTTCCTTGTTGTAGCTATTGGAATCTGCAACTTTAACACCATCGACAGCAGAAAGTGTCATCTTGAAGTCATTTCCGTCTGTAGATGCCTTTGATTCAATTGAGAAGAACTCGCTTTGAGTAAAGTCCCTACGAATCTTCTCTCTTTCAACTATCATCTTCAACGCTGGACTCTGAACTCTTCCTGCAGAGTACTTGGAACCAAGCTTTCTGGACAATAGTGGTGATATTCCATATCCCTGAAGTCTATCGATTGCACGTCTTGCTTCCTGAGCATGTACAAGGTTCATGTCTATATCACGACAATTTGAGAATGCTGAAAGAATGGCGTTTCTGGTAATTTCATGGAAAACCATTCTATAGCAAGGAACTGTTGGCTTTAGTTCCTCTAGCAAATGCCAAGCAATACTCTCTCCCTCTCTATCCTCATCACTTGCCAATATCAGTTGTTCCTTGTCCTTCAACAGCTTCTTCATTTCATTAATGAGTTCGCCTTTTCCTTCGACAACAACATAATCAAGTTTAAAGCCATCATGTACATATACACCATAAACTCCATCATTTGGATCTGGAGTTGGGTTTAGGTCAACAATATGTCCTTTGCTGGCAACAACTGTGCAGCTCTTAGGCAAATACTTCGAGATAGTCCTAGCCTTAGTTGGGGACTCAACTATGATAAGACTTTTCTTATTAGGATCTGCAATCAATACGACTCCTCCTAGCTGATCTTATTGAGGATAAATGCATCTCCTGATCCTGGATTAGGATTCTTTAAGAGATAGTTATCGACAATCTTCTGCTCTCCCTTGGTATCGAGTGAAAGAAACATGTTTCCACTCTCATCTTCATAGAACTCAAAGACGGTCGTTGTCAAGAATTCCATACCAATGGCACTTGTTTGAATGTAAGCGGTTGCTCCATTACTGTCAATGACTATACTATAAACTTTCCACTTTCCGGGCTTAAATGGGGACGTATTGAAGAGTTCTGCATTGGTTCTATATGAAATTCCAGCCACAGTATCATCCTTGTACTTATGCCATTCATATGCACTTTGGTCTGAAAAATCAAATAGAGGGAATATCTTTATCTCTTCTCCTGAAGGACTTACATAGTAGATAGCATAATACTGTCCATACTCTGAATCAACATGAGTCTCAGCTCTTAGTGTTAGCTCTTCAAGCTTTCCATTGTTTGTGTGCTCAGTTTCGTTGACCCATTTATATATGCCATCCCAGCTTAATGTTGTTGCATGCGCAATACCTGCAGCCAATGTCTTATTGTCCATGGTTCGTGCAGCAATCTTGAAAGTAAAATTGCTGTTTGACATAAGTTTTCCAACCTTGTATTCGCACTCTAATAGATCTGTTGCCTTTAGGCGAACAACAAAAACATTATCCTTATATATATCATAATAGTAACTTCCAGATATATGTTCCCATGTAAGCGTCACGGATGTTGGATATTCTTCAGCTTTAAGAGACATGGATGCTGCATATATAAATGAACATACAAGTAGCAAAAATATGGTAAAAACACTCTTTTTAAACATTTATCTAACAAAACCTTTAATTTTAGTTCAATAAGCACTAAGACAATAACAGGATTATCAAATGATGTGAAGTAGATATAATCGAACAAAAACATAAAATTTTGTATTTTTTGTATATTAAACATCTTCTGAATTCTTAATTAGTTGCACCCTTGGAAAGAATGTTATATCTTTTCGTTATGAAACGAATCCTACCATTTGCACTATTGGCACTTTTATTGATATCGAGCTGTACAGTCACAGAAAACCTAGACATATATAATAAGGACTCAGGTTCTTCGACTGCCAACATTAAAGTAGAACAGTTTTTCATTGATGTTCTTGAGGATTTTGGCGAGTTCCTACCATCTAGCGATCAATCCATCATGGATGAGGCGATGGAAGGATTTTCAGCTCAGCTAAATAACAGCACATCAACAGAAACTGTTGCATTCAAGAAAACAGGAACAAATGCATATGAACTTAGATTTGATTACACAAATATCTCCAGCCTATTGGCAGATTTGGGTGCACCAAACCAAAGTCTATTGCAAATGACAGACAATAGCATGAAGTTCTATGTCGATATCGACAACTTCGAGGAGCTTACAAAGATCGTTCCATTCCTTGCAGACCCAAACTTTGAAGTATATGGACCTATGTTCAACCAAGGAACAAGTGAAGAAGATTATCTTGATATGATCTACTATCTATTAGGAGAAGATGGACCGGACGCAATCAAGAATGGTTCGATTAGCGTATATATCAATGTTCCAGGAAAGATCACATCGCTAGAGCATGCAACCAAGATTGATAAAAACACTGCTCTTGCAACCTTCCCTATAATAGATTTCTTGCTACTAAATGAGCCTTTGACTTTCACTATCAATTGGAACTAACAAAGTTAATTCCCATTCTGCTCCCGCTTGGGAGCATTTTTAATGCAAAAACCCAAGTACCAAGGCATAAGAAAATCCCGCAGTGCGGGACTTTCCTAAGATCATAGTGCCTAACGCTAGCCGTTTTTGAGGGTAGCCGCCAGCTAACGCTTCCGGAAACAGGCAAATTGGAATGGGGCCTTGAATCCTTCTCTTCTCTGTTTGTGGCCCAGAGTTTTGGCAATAATCTATTGAAGACTTTAGAGCTTACTTTGAGTAGAACTCGACTACAAGCTGGTCGTTGACCTGAACTGGAATCTCGTGTCTCTCTGGCAAACGCTCTAGCTTTCCAGACCACTCATCCTTGTTTACTGAGAAGTAATCAAGCTTGAATGCTGGTGAGCCAAGGAAGCAAGCCTTGAACT
Source organism: uncultured Spirochaetales bacterium (assembly GCA_934276485.1). GTDB lineage: Bacteria > Spirochaetota > Spirochaetia > Sphaerochaetales > Sphaerochaetaceae > Ornithospirochaeta. The sequence goes on from CAKQTE010000085.1 coordinate 7,318, forward strand.
GCTCGTTGTTTCTTGACTTCTCCTTTAGGGAGATAACATCACCAACCTGAATCTGGTATGAAGGAATGTCTACCTTCTTGCCATTAACAAGGATGTGACCGTGTGAAACAAGCTGACGAGCTAGTCTGATTGAGTTAGCAAAACCGATTCTGTAAACAGCGTTGTCAAGTCTTCTCTCAAGTGAGATTACCAATGCGTCACCAGTCATGAGGTTTGACTTAAGAGCCTTCTCATAGTAGTGGTGGAGCTGCTTCTCCATAACGCCATAGTAAGCCTTGAGCTTCTGCTTCTCTGTAAGCTGTCTGCTGTAATCAGTTGGCTTCTTTCTCTTTGCAAATGCTGGTGCATTTGCTCTGTTCATTGCCTTAGGGTGTCCACATACATTTACCCCAAGTCTTCTGCACTGCTTAAATCTAGGACCCATGTTATTTCTTGCCATAGATTTATACCCTCCAGTAGTTATTATATTTTTATCGGGCCATAGCCCAACTGATATAATCTATCTCAAATCGTTTGAATAAGTCAATTAAGCTTCTTGAGATAAACAATCGTTATCTCAAAATATTATGTCATGATAGATGAGTTTACAGCACTGACGCCCCAACGGTTCATGGGCTTTCCCGGCTAGGTATCGTAAGAGCCAGACAAGCAATAGGATCGGTTGAATATACCAGAATCTGTTTCTTCAAGAGGTATACAACTAAGAAGCCAATCGCCAGATGCCATGAAGAAACCACCACACGCACCAAGAATGTAGTATTTCTTCTTATGTTCTTCTGTATTCATTTCTTGCCTCTCTTTGCAATCAGACTTTATGTGTAGACTCTTTTTGGGTAATCTTCATACAGAAATCACAACGATCATTGCCACGCCCCAGCGTCATCGATCTTTCCCAAATCAGTCTTGGATGCAAGTCTGTATAACAGATATCATCACTGTCACAAAAGCACCTACAAAGCTCTGAGGCACCATATTTCACACAAGTGTCATGATATGGGCATTTCACCATATCCACGCGCCAAATACCGTTGCCAGTTTGAATCTCGTTTGAAGCAAAGCCTGCTTCAGTGCCGAAGACACTTCGCGTTGATTTCAAAAAAACACTAGGTACAAGGCGATAGAGTCCTGGAATTCTTAACAATGAATCTAATTGTTTATGCTCCTTTCTCGCTGTATTTTCGACATAGCTGTGAACAGTTTGAAATGCTTCTTCTTTTGTCATCACTTGCTGCAGTATCTCAAATGCGGCAATTCCTGGCAAAATCTGTCTTTTGAGATGAAACATCTTTTTCTTACTTGCATTAGCATTCTCAGCAAGCAACTCTTTTAAGCGTGCATCATATGAGTCTTTTAATTCTTTGCATTGAGATGGATATTTCATCTCTACTGTTTCTCGAAAATCTCGGGAAATATATGATTCTTTCATTATGTCCCTCTTGTATGATCTATTTTTTGCATACAAACCAAGCAATACCTTTCAAAGTGCCAAGTTTCACGTCTTCATACATTCTCTCTAGACGATTTTTCAAACTGGATGCTGTCTCTTGTGGAGGACTAAAGAATCCAATCTTTTCATAAACATGACGCACAAACCAATCTGTCCGCTTTTGTTCACCTTTTACATAAAAGCAACCGCAAAACGTTCCACCTGGTTTCAATACACGAAAAACCTCTCTGTATGCAGCTTCCTTATCTGGAAAAGCATGAAAACCATTTAGCGACAAAACGATGTCAAAAGAATTGTCTTCATAAGGAAGAGCTCCTACGTCGCCTTGCTGAAATGATACATTTGTCAACTGCAAGTTCTCGGCTCTATTCCTTGCTTGCCCCATCATATCTTCTGAATAATCGAGGCATGTGATTTCTGCCTTTGGTAGCGTCTTATATAGAGGCATGGTCAGAATGCCTGTTCCAACTGGAACTTCCAATAGTCTTCCAGAGAAATGCTCGGGAATACCGGAGAGAGCCTTTTCTAGATAAGAATCACATTCATCTTTATTCATAACCCAAACTAGTCTGCACACAGCTTTTCCACTTAGTGAGGAGCAGGTGATCATTCCATCATAAAAAATGTTCCTACCTGTCAGGCGATATGCACTCTGAATAGCTTCTTTGCGATCCATACATAGTCCTCCTTACCTCTATATTAATTAGTCTTAACTAACTCATACCTCTTTAAAAATGGCGCTTATCCGCGTCTTTAAGAATAATATTTATGACCAAATTGGTCTTTATGGTCATAGAATACAGAACTTCTCTCATTTCCACAAGAGTTAGACAACCTTCAAAACAAATCTTTCAGCTGTTGGAGAACGTCAATAACAAGCCAAATGTTTATTGGCTTTATTTAGCAATCCCCTATCAAATCTATTGCATTTAAGAATGGATGTATCCTAAAATATGACCGGAAGAACCGGAATGGTCATATTTTAGAGGAGGCTTGATCTTGGCATTTACAGATTACGAAAACGAACAGCTACGAAAAGCTTTACTAAAAGAAACCAGACGATGTGCAGCAACTCTTGGAATGAAAAAAACTTCTGTGAATCAGCTTACAGATGCAGTAGGAATTGCAAAAGGTTCTTTTTATAAATTCTATGAATCCAAGGAAATGCTATTTTTCGCAGTTCTTGAAGACATTCACTCAGATCTCTACGGAGTAGCAGACAAATCATTAAAAGAAAGCATTGGTCTTCCAGCATCAGAGCGTGCTGCAAAGGCAGTTATTGCTGTATGCAATCGACTATCTGACACAGATGATATGGTTTTTATTGAAAATGATGCAAAGCTTCTTTTACAGAGATTGCCAGAGAATGTCAAACGCTTACATTACCACGATGACGAGACGCATATACGCGAGCTTCTAGAGAAACATAAGCTTATGCCAAAACAAAGCATTGCCATAGCTGCAGCTACAGTGCGAGGTTTGATTTTAACAGTATCACATAAGGAACAAATTGGAGAGGTGTACCCACAAGTACTTAATACACTTGTGTATGGTGCTTGCAGAGAGTTATTTGAATAAGCCTTCAAGTTACAGAGAGGAGGCTTTTTCCATAGCTATAGAGTTAGTCATATCTAACTAACAAACGATAAAAGAGGCCATAACATGGAAACAGAAATAAAAACAAAACAAAATAACAATAAATTCTGGGATAGGAATGCAAATCTATATAACTTCTTCATGAGAAAGGATCAAAAAGCATACAAAGAGATGTATGAGATGATCAGACCAATAGTGAAAAACAAAACAGTTCTGGAACTCGCAACTGGCACTGGACTGATTGCAAAGAGGCTTGTAAGAGATGCAAATCATATTGAAGCAATAGACTCCTCTCAAAAGATGATAGAAGAAGCAAAACGCGACAATCATTCATCAAAGTTACATTTCTCCATACAGGATATGTTCGATCTCCCCTACCCAGATAAAAGCTTTGATATTGTAATCATATCAAATGCGCTGCATATCGTACCTAATCCAGAGAAAGCACTAGAAGAGATTCATAGAGTATTAAAAGACGATGGGGTGCTGATCGCTCCGACATTTACTCATTCAGAAAACTCTTTTCTAAAAAGAATCAAATTGTCTCTAATGAAGATAGCAGGGTTTCCTCTCTACAGCAAATGGACAAGCGCTGAGTATCTGAAATTCCTGAAACAAAATGGCTGGATAGTACGAAGAAGCACAGTACTGAAAGCTTCCTTTCCTCTTACTTATACAGAATGCATTAAATCGGAGGTGCACTAAAATGTCCTTTTTTAATAACACACGAAAACCTGTAGGATTTGGCGGAAAACTCATGGTCAACTTGATGAATATTGGACATAGCCCTGTTGCAAGATGGGCTATTCAATTCTTGAATATCGGTCCAGATGCAATTGTTCTAGACTGCGGTTGCGGCGGAGGAGCCAACATCAGAAGACTACTAAGAAAATGTCCAAAAGGTATCGTAAATGGAATCGATTATTCTGCAATTAGCGTAGAAAAATCAAAAAGACTCAATAAGGATGCTATCATAGATGGTCGATGCATAATCCTTCAAGGCAGCGTTTCCAGCATGATTTTTGAGCATGAACAGTTTGATTGTGTTACTGCCTTCGAAACGGTGTATTTCTGGCCTGACTTATCTAGTAGTTTCAAAGAAATCTATCGAGTATTGAAAAACAATGGTACATTCCTTATATGCAACGAAGTCAATGGAGACTCTGATAAATATGATAAATGGACCAAGATAATCGATGGCATGACAATCTATAGAGATACAGAGTTAAAAGAATATCTAGAAGAAGCAGGATTTAAAGATATCCAAATACACAAAAAAAGAAGCTGGCTATGTATGACTGCTCGCAAAACAAAGGAAGTGTAACATGAGTATCTTTGCATTCCTTCTACGAGGCATATACAAGCTATCTGGTGCAAAAAAGACATTCGCGCTACCAGAGGACAAGCTAAAAAAAGAGATTGAAAAACAGAACAAACATCGTGGTGTTTTTATGCCAAATGACAATAAGGCATATTATGAAACAATTTATGCAAATAGCTTTCCTTGCCTAATTGTGCGAGAAAATGCAAAACCATCCAAGCGTGCCATTCTTTACTTTTTTGGAGGAGGCATGGTAATAGGACCAGATAAAGGAGACCTTCCTGTAATCAGAAAGCTCTGTCATGAGACAGGGTCTGATATTTGGTTCCCATTTTATCCCCTTTGTACAAAACATTGCATTACAGAGACATATGACATGATTTATGAATGCTATCGCAAAATGATCGACATTTATAAAGCAGGAAATGTCAGCACATGTGGATTTTCTTCCGGTGGTGCGCTCGCTCTTGGAATTGCTACACACAACAATGCACAACAAAAACCGTTGCCACAACCTAGACATATAGTTGTAGTATCGCCAGGAGAAGTGCCTTGGAATGATGAAGAAAAAGAGCGTATGCAAGCATTAAACAAAAAAGATGTTTCAATAGACTATGCATTCATGGAAAGTGTTGAAAAAATCATGCGTCACGGAGAGCAGGATGTTCCAGACTATATGATTTCAGGTTCAAAGGGTGATTTTTCAGGTGTTGGAGATATTCATTTCTTTTACAGTGCAGATGAAGTACTGTATGGTGCGTTTCCTGACTTTGAGGAGGCCTGCAAAAAAGCAAAGGTTCCCTACTCTGTCTTAGCTCGTCCGAAAATGGTGCATTGCTACTGTATGCTACCAATTTTCAAAGAAGCAAAAGAGGATTTTGCAAAGATCGTGGAGATATTGAAGAAGTAAGGAGATTTAGTGATATGAAGGAAAACAAACTCCAAATCGATCGCACATGTCATGTGATATATTCGAAACTATGCAAGAAAGAAATCATTGCAAAAATTGCTCTACACTACCCTAAAGCAGAACGTAAAGCTATATGGAAAAACGTTCAACAACAATATGTAGACTTTCTATCCACTTGGCGTAGAGACCTCGGTGGCAAAAAGAACTTCCACAATAAAAAAGGTGGCACTTATGATTGCATCGCTATTATGAGCTATTACGTTGTATGCAAAGATGTAACAACATTTCGAGAAATTGAGGAGATTGAGGAAAATCTTGTTTTACCAACTTTTCGTAAATTAATGTTTGTGGACTGCAACAAGCCATTCTGGAGAAAGCTAATTCATAAAGCTTTTGTAAGCTCAAAAGCCAAATGTGACAGATGGAATGATTACAAAATGTCCGTTGTTCCATATGAAGAAGATAAACCCATCTACTATGAGTTTACTTCTTGTCCTGTAGCAGAATTTGCCATTCACCATAATCTTACAGATATTATGCCAGCCTTGTGCAACGTAGACTTTGCATCTTTAGAGCTTCTTCACGCAAGACTTATCAGAACAACGACCTGTGCAAATGGATGTAAGTGCGATTACACAATCTGCGGGGACAAAGATCCATATCTACATGAACATCCAGAATACAGAGATGAAGATGGATACAGGAGAAATCGATGATGTTATTACAAACGATTTTAGAAGGAATAGGACTAGGCGTTTTGCTGATTTTGGTTTGCGCTATTGGCATTCATAAGAGTGCAGTGTCAATGGTTCATCTTTATAGCAAAGAAGTACAAGAACGATGTGTGAACACAGGCCTTACAACGAAAGCCAAAATCAAGCGAAATTCAATTATATTCAAGGCAGTATGTATCCCAGGATACATTTCCTATGTACTAATTTGCGTATTTGCACTTAATGGTGCAAAAGGCTTTCTTGCAGGATTTTGGCAATTACGATAATTAGCCGGGAAAGCCCACGGGCTTCAGCCGTGGGATGAGAGGCTCTGAGAATCTTTCTTGATTTGTTGGTTTTTAGTCGATTTCGTTAGAAATAAATTATATTTGAGGAGGAAATTGCAAAAGTCCACCAGGAACATAAGGCATGAATAAATATACAGGACAGGGATTTTAGAAGCATTCCAGTCCTGATTTTTTAGCCAATATCGAAAATATGATTAATTTGTGTATTTAA
>CAKQTE010000086.1 GCA_934276485.1 uncultured Spirochaetales bacterium
TTTGAGAACAACGTCATGTTCTCGATCGACATGGTTGCCTTCAGCTCGATGTCCTTGGCGAAGGCTTCACTTTTCAAGTACATAGTTTTCCTCCTTTTTATAAAAGCTATGTACTCTTAAAAGTCAATAAATCGATTTTTTGCACGTGATTTTGGGGGTTAGTTGGTAAAAAACTAAAAAGCTTGATCCATAATACGCAAAAATCATGTGTTATAATGGGAAAACTTTTAGGAGGTGCCGATGGCAAAAGGTGTAGCTATATTCGACTTATCAGAAACACTAATCAACCTGGATGATCTATGGAATAATGCATTTATATCCCTATTGGAAGAATTGGGAATAAAAATGAATGAAGAGCTTTCAGGTGTACTTACGAATTCAGGCTACGATAGCGCATGCTCATACCTTATGGATTATTACAGGGTTCCTTATAGCCATTCAGACCTCTTAAGAAAACTTGCACACAATGCAATATCCAGATTCCACAATGAAATCACATTAAAAGATGGAGCTTTGGAATTCATAAATATATTGCGTAATCGAAACTATAGGACAGTTGTACTAGCATCCGGAAACCCTTTGATTATGCAAATGGCCAAGAATCATTTTAAAGATACTCTCATAATGGACGAGTGGATCAACACTCGAGAGATTCAGAGCGCAAAGAATGAGCCAGAACTATATCGAAATCTTGCAGATAAATATAAAGTGCCTCTCGATAGTTGTTATCTATTTGAAGATATAGAAGAGGTTATAAAAAGCGCAAACAAGGCAGGAATAAAGACAATCTACATAGGAGAAGGCAACAGCTCTAGTGCAAACTATTCGTCCACGTCATTTGTTGAACTCTGCTCATGCCCTATCATCGAATAACTTCATTTTTATATAAAGCACTTCTTGATTAATCATTGTCCGATTAGCACAATAAAAGGAAATTGTTTCCTAGGGGAAGATTATGACGAAGATTGGGTTTGACAGTAACAAGTACATCGAAGAACAAACGAAGTATATCCTTGAAAGAGTTAAAAACAGCGAAGGCCGCCTCTACATAGAATGCGGAGGAAAACTTCTCTATGATCTACATGCATCCCGTGTTCTTCCCGGATTCGACCCTAACAACAAGATGAAGGTGCTACAGGCTCTGAAAGACCATTTGGATATTATCCTATGCATATACGCAGGAGACATCGAGAAAAGAAAGATCAGAGGAGACTTTGGAATCAGCTACGATGCCGATGTCTTCAAGACAATAGATGATTTTGCTTCCTACGGTATTGAATGCAATAAGGTTGTAATCACAAGATTCGACAACCAACCTGCCGCTTGTCAATTCAAGGACAAGCTTGAGCGCAGAGGAATCAATGTATATACCCACTCTGCAACCCCAGGATACCCAGCGAATATTGATCTTGTAGTATCAGATTTGGGATATGGAAAAAATGAATACATTCCAGTCACTGCTCCTGTTGTAGTTGTAAATGCACCAGGCCCAAACTCTGGAAAGCTCGCAACTTGCTTGAATCAAATGTATCATGAGGCAAAGATGGGAGAAAAACCAAGCTATGCAAAGCTTGAGACATTCCCTATCTGGAACCTACCTCTGGATCACCCTGTAAACATTGCATACGAAGCTGCAACCGTGGATTTGGCAGATAACAACATGATCGATCACTTTCATCTGCAGGCATATAACCAGATAGCAGTCAACTACAATAGAGATATCGAGGCATTCCCGCTACTTGTAAAGACTCTCGAAAAGATCTCCGGGGAAGAATCCATCTACAAATCTCCAACAGATATGGGAGTTAACAGATGTGGTTTTGGCATCACAGATAACGATGTGTGTGCAGAAGCTGGACGTCAGGAAATAATCCGCAGATATTACAAGACTCTCACGGATTACGCTTCTGGCTTATGTGATGAAGATACTGTAAACAGAATGATTTCAATTCTGGATAAAGCAAAACTCACTCCAGAAGACAGACATGTAGTTCGTCCAGCAGAAGAAGCTTTGGAAAAAGCCATTGCAGAAGGAAAAGGAAAAGACGGAACTGTTTGTGCAGCAGCTCTTGAACTTCCTGATGGAAAGATTGCAACAGGACATAACTCAGAAGTCTTCCATGCATCCTCTGCACTACTTCTAAATGCATTGAAAATCCTAGCTGGCATCCCAAAAGATGTAGACCTTATAAACAAGAATGTCATTGAAAACATCCTGATCATGAAAAGAGATATACTCGCAGGAAAGGGAGTATCCCTAAACCTAGACGAGACACTTATTGCTCTTGCTATGTCTGCAGCAGAAGATAAGAATGCTAAGAAAGCAATGGAAGCTCTTCCACTATTAAAGGGCTCTGAAGTTCATTTGACACATATTCCTTCTCCTGGAGACAGTAAGGGATTAAGAAAACTGGGACTTCAATTTACATCAGATCCTAAATATCCGGCAAGGAATCTATAATATGGCAGAAAGAGAAAGACTATCATCAAGACTTGGGTTCATCCTTCTTTCAGCAGGATGCGCAATTGGACTGGGAAATGTTTGGCGCTTCCCTTACATCACAGGACAATATGGCGGAGCTGCTTTTGTCTTGATCTATTTAGTGTTCCTCCTCTTAATCGGACTACCTGTAATGACAATGGAATTCTCCATCGGTAGAGCTAGCAGTAAAAATGTCGTTGGCGCTTACAGAGAGCTTGAACCAAAAGGTTCCAAGTGGCATATCGCAGGACCTATTGCATATGCAGGTAACTATCTATTGCTAATGTTCTATACAGCTATCACGGGATGGCTTATCTATTATTGCATCAAATGTGCAACAGGAGCATTTGCACATGCATCAGTAGATGCTGTTTCAAACGAGTTTTCATCCTTGATGGCACGACCTGGATTGCAAATTATCTTTATGGGAATTGCTCTTCTTATCACAGCATTGGTTGTCCTCGGAGGAGTCGAGAAAGGTGTTGAGAAGATCACAAAAGCAATGATGGTTGTACTTCTGTTGTTGATGATCGTGCTAGCAATACATGCATGTACACTAGATGGTGCATCTGCAGGACTATCTTTCTACCTAAAGCCAGACTTTTCAAAGCTATATGAAAATGGATTGTTCAATTCAATCTATGCTGCTATGGGACAGGCCTTCTTCACCCTATCATTGGGAATTGGCGCTATGGCTATCTTTGGATCCTACTTTCCTAGCGAACGATCCTTATCAGGAGAGACTATAAAGATCATGTCTCTAGACACTCTAGTTGCACTTCTCTCGGGCCTTATCATTTTCCCGGCTTGCTTCGCATATAACGTTGAAGCAGGAGCAGGTCCTTCTTTGTTATTCCTGTCTCTTCCTAAAGTATTTTCACAGATGAAAGGTGGTAATTTTTGGGGTGCAATATTCTTCTTGGCAATGGCATTTGCAGCACTATCGACATTGATTGCAGTATTCGAAAACATTGTATCCTACTGGATCGATATCAAGAAGATGGAGAGAAGAAAGGCTGTTATCATAAACTTTGTATTGATCTTCGTCCTATCTCTTCCTTGCATTCTAGGCTTCAATGTACTATCGGGTTTCCAACCTCTAGGAGCAGGAACTGGGATACTGGATTTGGAGGATTTTCTGGTGTCAAACATCATCCTTCCACTAGGCTCTTTGGCTTTGGTTATATTCTGCACTCATCGCATTGGCTGGGGATGGGATAATTTCATCCAAGAGGCAGACAAAGGTATTGGAATGAAGTTTCCTTCTTGGCTGAGAATATATTGCAAGTGGATTCTTCCTCTAATCATCATTTTTGTGTTCGTTGTTGGACTTTGGCAGTTCTTCCTATAACACAATAGGAGCTTTGACTCCCATTTTCGACATCTTTCAATTGTCCAAAATGCTTCTTTTGGATATATTCTAGGTATTATGAACATTAAAGCTATTGCAAATAAGATTGGTCTAGACTATGAGAATGCTCTTGAGGATTTCTGCGGAGATGTTTCAGAGTTGAGCTCTAGGCTTCAGAAGTTCGCATCTTCTGATGTAGTGAATGAATTGAAAAAGTCTCTAGATAATGGAGACCATGCAAATATAAAGAAAATTGCACACTCAGTCAGAAACTCCAGTGAAAAGATTTGGCTTACAAACATTGCAAAGATTGCTGGCAGAGTTGAGACTGCTGATGATGACAAGATCAAGAACGCAACAGCAGTTCTAATTGAAAAACTAGAAGAAATTGATTCAACCATAAACAAAAAGGATGAAGAATAGAGGTACTATCATCACGTTTAGGCTCCCCGCGGGGAGCTTTATTCATATTAATTTGCTGTAACTACTCAGGTGTTTTGGTATAGAAACTTAGCTTCTCAGAGTGAGAAGCTCGGCGCGATATCTTTTCCAGAGAATAAGTCCTTAAGAATGTCCAGATGATTAAGGCCATGTTTTCTAGCAGTC
>CAKQTE010000087.1 GCA_934276485.1 uncultured Spirochaetales bacterium
TTATCGATCCCCCACGGCAAGCCGCGGGGGTGCTTTTAACTTCGTTCATATCCTGTCATTCATTCCTGAAACGAATCGCGACAGTCAATTTGCTTTTCTGTTTGCGTTCTAATCATCGAATTGACAAGAGGCTCCATACCTCTATTTGTCTCTCCCTTTCCCTTCGCTCTATTCTCTGAAAAATCTCTTTCGCTCGCTCTAAGCAAGCCATGACAGATTACCCATTTTCACAGTAAACTGTCAAGCGGTTTTTGAAATATTTTATGTCTAACAGGCGTTTATGTCTATAACTTTTTCTCTATCTTTTGAATGTATAAGTAAATAAATCAATATAAATTTTTTCAACCTTCTACAAATTTAAATCGTAAGCCAATTACTATAGAAGAATTTAGGTTGTTTTCACCTTTCTTTAATATATATAATATTGTGTTTAATAGCCCCAGAGGGCCATTGAAAAGAAATATTGGAATAAAGTTGCAAGATTCCTTATCCTTATATATATGATTGTCAAAGATATGGAAAAACCTATATTTAATGATGAAATATAAGGCATTTTGTTGATAGATATTACAAAGAAGTGATATCTAAATTCAAAAATCCATTTGATAATTTCTAGAGAGGTAAAAATGAAGGAAATTCGGGGTAAGTTTTACAAGAGGGTTCTTTTGGGCATTTTGTGGCCTGTCCTCATTTTTATCATTGTCGCAATCATTGCAATTTCATTCTTGCTCTTGCAGCTGGATGAAAGCGGAAATGATTCAAGACATATCATCTTCAGCAGACAGAAAAATGCGATTACAGCAGCATCTGTGTCTCTTGAAAAAACACTCTCGAATATCATAAGTACAACACACGATGCCTGGATTGATTCAAAAGATGATAATCTTCGTTACTACTACTCTACCCAGGCATACAACACCTTGACGAAAGTAGGAGTATCGTTAGACCAAACGCCAATTGACATAAGTATAATCGTGGATTTCGCCCCTCCAATGATCATGACATATAATGGATCGGCAGATTTTGATTGGTACAGCAAGAACTATGTCAATCTATCAGATGAGCAACTTGGCCAGATAATGGATCTACTAAAAAGCAGAAAGCGTGAGATGCTAGCTCTATCTGTCTATGATAGCAATGACGCTCTTACAGATGTCTATGTTGTACTTCCATACGACACAGACAAGGGTGGAAGAATGCTTATTGTTTCAAGACTATATATAAAAGATGTCTTTGAAATAGCTGATAACGAAGATGCATACATTGTCTTTGGAAATTCAATTGTTCCTTATTACAATACAGAATCCTCAGGAGTGTTCTTGCAAAAGAATGCAGAGAAGATTCTTTCATATGAATTTGTCTCAGACAATAAAACAACATTTTCAACAATATTCAGCAATCCTTGGATTCAGTTCATTGCTGTTTTCAATAATAAGCCTTCATACCTATATTGGGTGACGATTGCTATCATCATTACCCTATCTCTATTGGCAATTGGCACATTGATCGTACTATTGCAAACAAAACACATATACAAACCAGTATCTGCTGCAATCAGCACTGATGACAGAAAAGAATCGTCATATGATGAATTTGAAATCATCAGAAAACGTAGAGAACAGATAGAAGAACTTTCAACAAAACTAAGAAAGGTGCTTGAAGAGCGCGACCAATTAGAAGAGACTCGCTACTATAGATTCCTATTGGATGGAACCGTGGATGCTTCTGACAAGAACGACAAAGACAATTACATCGTAGTTCTTGTACAGTTCAATGACGCAGAGCGTGGAGTGGACGTTCAATATTTCCAATTGACACTGGAGTCCAGAAATACAATCTATGTTCCATATGGATTCAATAGGTTTGCACTAATCTACAAGAATTGTGATATCAACACAACAAGAAAGGATCTTGATGAACTACTTGGGGAGATCTCTAATGAAGCAACATTCAATGCCAGCATCAGTGACCCTGTAGAGGGAGAGGCAAAGCTAAAGTATGCATTCAATCAATGCTTGCATCTTTTGAGCTTTACAACACTCCTAAGAACCTACAGGATCATCACCTCATCCGATATGCCAGCCCAGATCAAGGACTTCTACCACTACTCTGCTCAAACAGAGGCAAAGTTGATCTCTTTGGTTGCTCTCGGTGTTCCTCAAGCAAAGAATGAATATGATTGCATTGTCGAGGAGAATATCTCAGACAAAACTCTAAGTGAGAAGACAAAGCTTGAGTTTGCATATTGCATGGTATTCACCATACAAAGAATCTTCTCAGAGCTTAACAAATCGCCTAGAGAGGTAATTGGGGAAGATATAAACTTTTCTGCTATGCTATGGCAACGTTCTTACAAAGCTGTATTGGCAGAAACCAAGGATATAATATATAAGATTATAGACAACACCCATAATATGTCATCGGAATCCGATGCACAGTTGATCCTAAGAATGAAGAAATACATACATGAGAATTACATGTATGATATAGGTCTTCAGGATCTTGCGGATTGCTTTAATATCACACCTAAGTATTGTGGTATGCTGTTCTCGAAGTTAAGCAACGATACCTTCAAGAACTACCTAAACAACTACAGAGTAGAGGAAGCAAAAGCGATCATACAAGAAGAACCTACAATCAAGATTACGGATTTGTCACTAAAAGTGGGCTTTAATAGCTCGACAAGCTTCATACGTGTATTCAGCAAATACACGGGCATGACACCTAAGGTATTTGCTGACCAGGAAGTCTTGAAAAAACAGGATTCAATTTTTGAGAAATAAAATAAGGAGTTTTGCATGGAAAACGCAAAGTGGAGAGAAGAAACACTACAAAAGTGTTTTGCTAAAGTAAAGGCTAACATAGACAACATTGGATTAGGCTATCCTCATGTTTGTCTAGATGGAAAATATAACAACCAAGGCCCTGCTTTCTGGGTATCTGGATTCTGGGGTGGAATCCTTTGGCTATATTACTCACAGACAAAGGACGAGAAGGCAAAGGAACTTGCAATCAAGCTTGAAGAAGGCATGGATGGAGTACTCGATGGATTTGTCACACTACACCACGATGTAGGATTCATGTGGCTCCCTACTTCAGTTGTAAACTACAAGGAGACTCAGTCAGAAGAGTCTAAGCTAAGAGCACTAAAGGCTGCTAGCCATCTTGCAGGAAGATTCAACCTTGCTGGAAGATTCATCAGAGCATGGAACGATGCAACATTCGAGGATTGCCAAGGTTGGGCTATCATTGACTGTTTGATGAACCTACCTCTATTGTATTGGGCATCAAAGGAAACAAACGATCCAAGATTTAAGCACATTGCAAAGGCTCACTCTGAAACTGTTCTTAAGTCATTCTTCAGAGAAGATGGATCTGTGCCACACGTTGTAAGCTTCAATCCAGAAACAGGAGAGAAGATCGAGAACCTATATGGCCAGGGATATTCCGGCTCTTCAGCTTGGTCCAGAGGCCAGTCTTGGGCTCTCTATGGCATGAGCATTGCTTACAGAGAAACAGGAGACAAGAAGTTCTTGGAAGCTGCAAAGAAGTCAGCTAACTACATCCTATCTCACCTACCTGAAGATCTTGTTCCACAATATGACTACCTAGCACCAGAGGATCAGTGGTATGCCAAGGACTCTTCAGCAGCTGCATGTACCGCTAGTGGTCTTATTGAGCTATCAAATCTACTTGAGGGAGTTGAAGCTTCTTTCTATAGAGCAAAGGCTATCGAAATTTTGCACGCTCTAGATGACAAATATTCAGATTATACAGATAAAACCGAAGCTATCATCCAGAAGGGAACTGTTAGCTTCCCAGCAGGAAAGCATATCAACACACCTATTATCTATGGAGATTACTTCTTCATCGAAGCACTCATAAAGCTAAATCAACCAGTACAGGTATTCTAAAAGAGGAATAAAATGAATAGATTAAGCACATTATTCTCATCAGAGCTTAAAGAAATTGGCAAAGAGGATTTTGTCAAAGCTCTGAATGCGTATGTAGGCGACATCCATAACCATTGCGGAATCAGCTATGGCTATGGTAGCGACGAAAAGGCTATCAAGTTCGCAAGCCAGCAACTTGATTTCTTCTCAGTTACAGGACATTTTGCTTGGCCAGATATGGAAACTGCTGAAGGAATGCAGATTCCAGCAGATGTTATTGCATATCACAAGAAGGGTTTTGCAAAACTCAGAGAGAATTGGCCAACATTCAAGATGAATATGAAGAATGCAGAATCAAAGGTTTTGATTCCATTCCTTTCATATGAGTACCACAGCTTCTACTATGGCGACTATACAATTTTGTGCAGAAGCCTAGAAGAAGATCTTCCCGCTCCTGTTGCAGAAGGAGATGTAGATACAAGACTAACAGACCTATTGAAGGGAAAGAGAGAGCAGACAGAGAGATTCTTATGCACTCCTCACCACATCGGTTACAAGCAAGGCTACAGAGGAATCAACTGGGACGAGTTCCAGGAAGAGGCTTCCCCTCTAGTTGAGATTGCATCAATGCATGGATGTGCAGAGAGCCACGATGCAAAGCTCAGATACCTTCATACAATGGGCCCAAGAAGCAGAAAGAACACATACCAGGGCGGATTGAAACAGCACCACCACTTTGGTGTTGTAGGTTCCACAGACCACCACAACGCATCTCCAGGTAGCTATGGCTTCGGACGCACAGTTCTATTTGCACCAGAACTAACTAGAGACTCAATCTGGAATACTCTCAGAGATAGATTCACAACAGCTGCAACTGGAGACCCTATCCAGGCTATGCTCTTTGTTGATGGAAACAGAATGGGACTTAAGGCACTAGAAGAGAAGAAGAGCCACAGAATCGACGCATTCGTTTCAGCTTTCGACGAGCTTGAGAGCGTTGAAGTTGTTCAGGGCGATAAAGTCATTCTTGGCCAGTACACATTCCCTGCAGAGAATAAGAACAGAGGATTTGTATCTCTTGCATTTGGTTGGGGAAAGAAGCACAAGCCATGTATTTGGGATGTAAAGGTTGAAGTCGAGAATGGTACAGCTCTCTCCTCTACTCCACGCCTAAGAGGAATCGACATGGTAGACCCATTGGATGCCCCTAAGGAAGACGACTCAACACTTCCAATATTCACACGCAAGGATAATGGATTTGATCTTCACGCTTATACAGATGGAAACCCAACAGCTGTTACAGATACTTCTCAGGCAGTTGTACTTGAAGTTGAAGGCGATGAGAACACTAAGATTCTTGTATACGTCAAGGCTAGCTGGGCTGGAGTTAGTGTAGATAACACCTACACATACACACTCAAGGAACTACAGAACGAGCAGGCAACTGAATATCTATCAGGATTCGTATCTCCTGCATTCGCTGTCTCTCGATTTGCACCACTTGATTCAACTCTATGCCATATCTCAGCAGATGTAGAGCTTGATGATAATACAGGTATCTATCTAAGAGCATACGAGAAGAATGGAGATGGAGTTTATACATCCCCTGTTTCATTTATCTAATTGCTATCAAAAGACATTGACTCTAGGAAAGACCAAACTCGGTTGATCCTAGAGTTTTTTATTATGCCTTAGCTTGCCTGTTGAGTTGGGAAGTTATTGTCATCAGGATTAGATGGAGAGAAATCACTCTCATTGATTCCAAGAATCTGGATATAGAAATTGACTTTATCCAGAGCCTGTAATACAGCTTCATGAAGAAGAGTACGATCTTGATTGTTTCCATCAAGATTCATCATCTCAATCCCATAGTGCTCCATAACAGGAACGCACTTACTCTCCTCTTCATCGAACTTCAGACTCTCTGTCATGATCTCTGGCATATAGTTGTACTTACATCTTTTGAATACAGCGTATCCTTCTTTATCTTGCGAGCAGCAATTGCCAAACAAGCGACAGATCAAAGGGCGCTCTTCATATATTGAGCAATGGAATGGAGTGTTTTCCCTAAATAGTGGGCAATAGCTGAGGTTGTTATCACGAAAGTACTCTAGGCGTTCTTTTGTCTTTTCCCAATCAGGAGTGCAGAAACGAATGTAGGTTGCTACCTGCAATGCTTCAAGCTTTGTAATATCTGGCACGAAATGCCTACAGCATTCGCCACATCCACTTGGACAATGGACATTATATCGCTCCTGAAAGAATGAAAAATCATTCTTCATTCCTTCAAATAAATCATGAAGTCCTTTTAAGGAAGAACCTAAACTACACCTCGATAAAAGCTCTAAAGCTGCACTATATTCCATAACGGAAAAAAAATAATACAAAGTAAATTTCCTATTCAAGAACTAGGGAATGCGATTTCTTGCAATATAATGATTTATTTTTTAATAATTCCAACAATTTGAATATAAAAAGCCAATTTGACAATGAAATAAGAGGCAAATTGACAATAAAAAGGCAAATTAATGATATACAAAAGCGATTTTGTAACCAAAGAATCATTACACAATAACGATTAAGGGGTTACTTATGGCTTCAAAGAAAAAGAGCCTCTCTTCACAGTTCAGAAGAGATTGGGATTTATATCTTTTGTTGGCTCCTGGCGTAATTTGGTTCTTGATGTTCGCATATAGACCAATGGCCGGACTTATTACAGCCTTCTATGATTACAATTTGTTCAAGGGTATTTCAGGATCCACATTTGTCGGATTCAACAACTTCAAGGAGTTTTTGACAGGACCTGACTTTTTGAGAACAATCAAAAACACAGTAATGATTGCTTTATATCAGATGCTTATCTGTTTCCCTATTCCAATCATTCTCGCAATTGCCATTACAGAGATGAAAAGTAAGTTCGTCAGCAAGCTTACTCAGACTGCTACATTCCTTCCTCACTTCATTTCTGTTGTAGTTGTTTGTTCTATGGTAATCAACTTCCTTTCCCCATCTACAGGTATTTTCAATATCTTTAGAAGAAAGATGGGCTTGGAAGAGATCTACTTCATGGTTCAACCAAAGTACTTCAGAATGATCTATACATTGATGACTCTTTGGATGAACGCAGGATTCAACTCAATTGTATATATCGCAGCATTGATGGGAATCGACCCTCAGCTATATGAAGCAGCTGTTATCGATGGCGCTGGAAAGTGGAAGAAGATTCTACACGTAACAATTCCTGGAATCCTTCCTACGGTTGTTACTATGTTCGTTATGAACATCGGTAAGATGGTTAAGGTTGGATACGAGTCAATTCTTCTTTTGTATCAGCCAGTTACCTATCCTGTTGCAGACGTAATCAGCACATACTCATACAGAATGGGTATGCAGAATGGTAACTTCGGTCTTGCTACCGCTGCAGGTATCTTCGAAGCAGTAATTGCACTCATTATGGTTGTTGCAGCTAACAAGATAAGCAAGAAACTTACAGAAAATTCAATTTGGTAGGAGGCGAAAGATGGCATTCAAGAAAAACGCTCAGCAGCACGCAATCATGAGCACAAGCGAAAAAGTATACAACATCTGCATGAATATCATCGGTGTCTTGATTTCATTCATTTGTCTCTACCCTCTTTGGTATGTATTAATCTGTTCACTCAGTAAGCCATACTATGTCGATAACGGAGACGTTATTTGGAGAACAATCGGATTCAGTTTCGATAGCTATAAGCAAGCTTTTGCAAAAAGTGGTCTGCTACTCGCTTACGGAAACACAATCTTCTATACTCTCTTTGGTGTTATAGTAAACATGTTCTTCACAACAACAATGGCATATGCCCTGTCTAAGGAAAGACTTGTTTGGAGAAAGGGATTCACACTATTTGCTGTATTCACAATGTGGTTCAGTGCTGGTATCGTCCCACTATATTTAACATTCAGGGATTACCATCTTATCGACAGCAGACTTTCAATTCTATTTGGATTTGCTATCAATACATATAATATGATCATCATGAAGAGCTTCTTTGAGCAGGTTCCAGGTTCCTTGGAAGAAGCAGCATTCATCGATGGAGCAAACAACCTACAGATCTTTGCAAAGGTCTATCTACCACTATCAAAACCAGCTCTAGCAACAGTATCACTTTTGTATGGTGTAAATAGATGGAACAACTACTTCTGGGCAATGAACCTCATCCAGAGCGACAATAAGCTTCCATTGCAGGTTTACCTAAAGAAGATGATCGTTGATGGCTTTGCAGGTGGTGAGGATTCTGTAATCGTAACAATGAACTCAACTTGGTCACAGCTAACAGTAATATATGCTGTTATCATCATCGCTGTTGTTCCAATGATTATTGCTTACCCATTCATACAGAAGTATTTCAAATCAGGTATTACTATTGGCGCGGTTAAGGGCTAATAAATATAAGGAGGACATAATGAAAAAGACTCTAGCACTATTGCTAATCGTTCTTTGTTCCGTATCTTTTGCATTCGCAAATGGAGACAAGGAAACAACAACTAACACATCTTCTGCAGCTGATGCTACAGGTGGATATCCAATCGTTTCAAAGCCTACTACATTCACATTCTTCAACAACTTCGATAACATCGTTTTTGATTCAGAATGGGAAGTATTCAAGAAGGCTGGAGAGATTACAAACGTTTATCTAAAGAGCGCAATCAGTAAGACAAACTCAAACGAGAAAGATGCTTTCAACTTGATGTGTGCATCAGGTAAGCTTGCTGATCTTGTCAGCTACGTTGATGGTAACGAGCTCGATAAGCTCGGAAGAAGCGGTGGTTTGATCGCACTAAACGATCTTATTGATCAGTATGCTCCAAACATCAAGAGAACTCTTGAAGAGAACTCTAGATTCAGAAGAGATGCATACTCACTCGATGGAAACATCTACTATCTACCAAAGACAAACGGTCTTAGATTCACAGAGTTCTACTGGATCAGAAAGGACTGGCTTGATAACCTAGGCTTGGAAGTTCCTACAACAACAGCAGAGCTACATGATGTTCTATATGCATTCAGAAACAATGACCCAAACGGCAACGGCCTTAAGGATGAGATCCCACTATTTGATAGAAGAGGCGACAAGTCTTCAGACGAGTACCTACAGATGTTCAACTCTTCAACAGAGTTCAGTGTAAAGAATGGTAAGGTTGTTTACGATCCACTCGAGCCAGAGTTCGAAGTTGGCGTTAAGGAGCTTACAAAGTGGTATGCAGAGGGAATCATTGACCCAGAAATCTTCACAAGAGGTTCAAAGTCAAGAGACGTTCTTCTTGCTTCTAACCAGGGTGGATTCACACACGACTGGGTTTCAACAGGTGACTACAAGACAAAGCTAAGTGGCGATATTCCAGGATTCGATCTAGTTGCAATTGCTCCTCCTGTAAGCCCATATGGCACACAGATCCTAAGAGACAGACGTTCAAGTGCTCCAGGTTGGGGAATCTCAGCATCATGTAAGGACCCTGTAACACTTATCAAGTACATGGATTTCTTCTTCTCAGAAGAAGGTGACACTCTAATCAACTGGGGTATCGAGGGCGTTACATATGGCATCGATGAGAATGGTAACAAGTACTTCTTGGACAACATCATGAATTCTGATACAACTCCTCTACTCGAGCTAAGAAAGTACGGCGTTCAGTACAGAATCGGTATGATCCAGGATCCAGGCTATGAGTATGCATTCATGTCAGATGAAGCTAAGCAGGCTGCAGAGCTTTATGATGCGCATCCAGAGTGGTATCCAGATGATACTCTTAACTACCAGAACCAGCGCTTGTCATCAAAGATCCTACCTGAGTATGATTCACAGTTCACAAAGATCAAGACAAGCATCAGATCTTATGTTGATGAAATGTATCAGTCATGGGTTCTTGGTGCTAAGGACTTCGATTCAACTTACCCAGAGTTCGTCAAGGAACTTGAGAAGAGAGGAATCTACGAAGCTATCGAGATTTTGCAGAAGTCATACGACGCAACAAAATAAAGGATTGGACGGGGTTAAAAGCCCCGTCTTTTACATACATATGAACAAAATAAAGAATTTTTGTAACTACTCAGGTGTTTTGGTATAGAAACTTAGCTTCTCAGAGTGAGAAGCTCGGCGCGATATCTTTTCCAGAGAATAAGTCCTTAAGAATGTCCAGATGATTAAGGCCATGTTTTCTAGCAGTC
>CAKQTE010000088.1 GCA_934276485.1 uncultured Spirochaetales bacterium
GGACTTTCCAAATGAGGAAGTGTCGGAGGCATATTCAAAGAGCATACTCGAGCTATATGTAGGTAGGGATGCAAAAGAGGGATTCACTACATCAGATATTCAGCTGTACTTCGAAGAGGGAAACACAAGGGATGCAATAGAGACAGTGAAGGCCATATATGAATCAATCCCATATGACCTTTCAAAGAATGCAGATGAACTATACTACAGTTCCATATTCTTCTCATCGATGAAGGCATTGGGTGCCCAGATCGGTAGTGAGATAGAGACGAAGAATGGACGCGTTGATGCAATTTTGAAGACGGAGAAACACATCTATGTCTTTGAGTTCAAGCGTGATGAGTCTGCAGATATTGCCCTCAGGCAAATACACGAGAAAGGATATGCAAACCAATTTGATGTAGACAGAAAGACAAAGACAGTACACCTAGTTGGAATCAACTTCTCATCAAAGGAAAAGAATATCAACGAATGGAAGGAAGAGATTCTCTAAAATATTTTTCCACCTTAGCCTTCTTTGACATTATCATTAATAAAAGGAGGCTTATATGAGAGCCAATATCATAATCCACTCCATTTCAGGCAACCTCTATATCGTAGCATCAACATTTCAGGAAAAACTCAAAGCTCTAGGAATAGATGCTCGTCTTTATAGAGTTGAGGACTCGGATCTACACGTTGAAGCAAACGAAAGAAACGAAGTAAACGAATACTATGAGGAGATCATAGATCTACCCGTTGCAACAAACACAAAACTATTGAAATCAGATGTAATTCTACTTGGAACTTGCTCAAGGTTTGGACTTCCTACTGTTGAGATGATGTCATTTATCGACAAAACATGGCCTCTTTATCAAAAAGAAGCATTAAAAGGCAAAGGATTCTATGGATTTGCCTCATCTTCAATTTCTAAAGAAGATGGCAAAAATGCAGTAGCAGGCCTATATTCATGGGCACGCTATCAAGGGCTGAATTTCATTCCATATGAGTCATATATCCATCAGGATGGCACTATCATGCCTCATAGGCCATCAGTGGAGATCGATACTATTGCAGAAGATCTAGCACGCGCTATAGCTAATTTCGCTTGATCTTTTCACCTACGTAGAGAAGGCGACGCTTGAGCTTATCAACAAAGCCATTGTCTTCCTTCTCTACTTGTTTTACAGCTTCCTCAATTGGAATTTGCTTGTTCTCTCGTCTTTTGATATTATCCCAACGCTTAACAAGCCACATATACATGTCCCCTTCCGTGCATCCTGGAAATGATGCCAACAGATGCTCATCCCTGATTACATGTACTATTGGCTGGTATACATTCTCGTACCAGCTTTTAGCAGCAACAGGAAGAGGAATCTCCTCTTTCTGGTTCTGGTTGATATAGTACTTATGAACCAAGATATGATGAACAAGCTCTGGATAAGCGCCTGGTGTTGTAAATACAATGTCTCCCATAGGAAGATTTAGGTATCCATATTGAGACAAGAACATATCACGTTCATATATGATGACTCTGCGTCTTATTTCCTTCATTGAAATTCCAGGCTCAAGAGGAATCTTACTGTCCAGTGCTACAACCTCTGCATCTATATATACAACTCCTAGTGATTTTGCAACAGACACTCGATGGTTGCCGTCTCGAACAAAGTACCATCCACCAAGAGAATAGACAGATATTGGTGGCAGGATAACATTATTTGTCTGCGCATTATCAATGCTGACCCATCTATCCCTTAGACTTTCCTTTTTAGGAAGGAACGCCGAAGAAAAGTCATGATAGCGCCCCTCTGATCCGATGATTTTATCGACAGGAATCGTTTGCATTCCCAAATATGTTTCACTTGTAGGCTTAATGATGCTCGTAACTTCATACCAAGACAAAAGATCGTTATTCTTCCAAGAGAGAGTCTTCAACAGTCCTTGGATTCTGGCTCTTGTGCATGCTTTGTTGAAATCTGTTTGGGCAAAATTGTCAGTCATTTTCTAGAAGCTCCTAACTCCGGGTCATCAATTATGAAATTCTTGTAGATATTTATTACCTTTGTTTGATTGTACTGAGTAATCCTAGGTGCATTCATGTCATCTAGATGCACATGTCCATGTAAAAGATACTTTGGTTTATATCTATCCATAAAGGACAAGAAACATTCAAAACCTTTATGGCATAGGTCTTCTGCATCCCCTATCCCTCTAGGAGGCGCATGTGTAATCAATATATCGCAATAGCGACCATAGAGATGCTTCATCGCATATAGCTTTGGCATGATGCGAAGGATTCTTCTTGCCATCTGCTTTTCAGAGTATTGGCTATCTCCAAAATTATAGAGCATGGAGCCACCAAGGCCTGCTATAACCAGGTCTCTCTCTTTGTCGTAAAAGACCTTACCATCTGTAAAGAGGCCTCCAAAGCGAGGCATCATCTGGACTTTCCTACCCAACGAGATATCATCAAAATCCTTCAATTGATCGGAACCTCTTCTCATCATCCTGTCC
Organism: uncultured Spirochaetales bacterium; assembly: GCA_934276485.1. Taxonomy (GTDB): domain Bacteria; phylum Spirochaetota; class Spirochaetia; order Sphaerochaetales; family Sphaerochaetaceae; genus Ornithospirochaeta. The sequence goes on from CAKQTE010000088.1 coordinate 2,494, forward strand.
CAATCCTCAAGATTATGATTTCCATATACCCAACAAACATCCTTGTTTAGCATTGTTGCTATATAGTCATAGTAACGTAGAGGCAAGTCTCCAGCAGAGATCACCATATCAACATCCTTATACAAGGATGGAGCTACGCTTGAGTATATAAGTGTGTCAGTTGTATCGGAAATTCCAAGTATCTTCATCTCAATAAAAATCCATTATCAACAACAATAGTTTGACCATATATACCTTGGGAAGTAGCCAAGAAGAACACAGCTTTCGCGATATCTTCAGGTGCTACCATACTCTCTCTGACGCTATGGCCACACCAATATGATTCCAAATCAGAGCCTTTTAGTCTATCTGATGAAATGAGCCCTGGGGCAACTGCATTTACTCTTAATCCAGTTTCGAATGCCAAGGATGCAGTATATGCCTTCACAGCTCCCTTTGATGCATCGTAGTGAGCAGTTGTTCCAAAGCCAGGATGTATGGCATTGATAGACGCAATATTTACAATTGCTCCATTTCGTTTCTTTAGAACAGGAAGGAATGTTTGTGTTGTCAAAAACAATCCTTTCAAGTTTACATCAATGACTTTCTCAAACTCACTCAAAGCAAGTTCTTCCTGCTTTCCTTCTGTGAATATCCCTGCATTGTTTACAAGGCAATCTATCTCTTTGACATCCTCTAGAAGCTTTTTACTATCAAAAGGTGCATTGTAATCGAGTTTCACGCACTCTTTGCCATCACGAGACGAATATAAGCACTCCCAGCCATTGTCTTGGAAACACTTCACAATAGCGCGTCCTAGAGTTGAGTTTCCTCCTGTTACAAATGCTCTCATAGCCACTCCTTTAACTCAGGATAGCTCCTTATAAGGATATCTGAAGGCATAATGTAGTCATCATTTTCATAATGAGGACTCATTATTGTTGTAAAAAGAGCATACTCACCTTCAACGAGTCTTGTAGCTTGCCATTCATTCTCTTTCACTAGAGTGGTTCTATTGTTCTGATCGAGAGGCTTGATCTTTATGCTTCCACCCTCTGACAGTGTCAATTGTTCGCACTTTCCACCCTCAAGGAAGAACCATACTTCATCCTTTTTCAGTTTATGGAGAGATGAAAAGCTATCCTTTGTGATCAGGTAGTAGATACATCCAGAACCTTCTCCAAAGAGGTGAACAAATCTAAAATAGCCCCCTTCATTCTCGAGGGGGCTCAAGCCTAAGCGTTTTATCTTGTCATCGACTGTGGCCACGATGCTACGATCTCCTTGACCAATGTTGAGAAGGTAGTCTTTACTCTGTTACCTGTCTCAATTACTTCTTCATGATTCAATGGCTGATCGAGAATACCAGCAGCCATGTTTGTCAAACAGCTAATTCCCATTGTATGCATTCTCATCTGGCTAGCTGCAATTGCCTCTGGGACTGTGGACATGCCAACAGCATCTGCACCAGCAAGACGTGCAAATCTAACCTCTGCCTTAGTCTCAAAAGAAGGACCTGTGAACAGCATGTAGATGCCTTCACGCATAGGAACTCCGACTTTCTTTGATGCTTCCCTTGCAACATCCAATAGCTTGGGATCGTATGCTGTGGTCATATCGAAGAACCTATCTCCTAAATCATCATGATTCATGCCTCTGCAAGGATTGTCTGCAATAAGCTTGATCTGATCTGTAATAAGCATTAGATCTCCTGGCTTCCATTCTTTGTTTACGCAGCCTGCTGCGTTGGTAAGGAACAAGGATTTGATTCCAAGCAAATACATTGTTCTAATTGGATATACAACCTGATCCATTGTATAGCCTTCATAGTAGTGGAATCTTCCCTGCATGCAGAGAACCCTTCTACCCTCAAGCTTTCCAATTACCAGTCTTCCCTTATGACCTTTTACTGTTGATACAGGAAAGTGTGGAATCTCATGATAATCGATGCTGATCGCATCCTTGATCTCATCTGCAAGATCTCCAAGTCCTGAACCTAGTACCATTCCGATCTCAACTGGCTCTGGGCCAATCTTTGATTTAATATACTCTGCGCTCTCTTTGAGCATTGTCATCATTTCATCCATAATCTACCTCGTCACAATAATATACCACAAAAAATAGCGATATACATATCAAGAAAAAATCTCTTATTTATATTAACGATTATCTAAAACCAAAAAAAATGCGACCTGTGCGGTTAAAACTTCCTACAAATCATCATGTTTTCATATAAACCACCGTTTAGGTGGTTTTAATTTAGCCGTCTGTCTTCTACTTATGAGAAAGAACTAGTATAGTTAATAATTTA
>CAKQTE010000089.1 GCA_934276485.1 uncultured Spirochaetales bacterium
TACTCCTTTCTGTTAAGATATGTTTGCTATTTTCAAGCAATTTTATATTTTTATAGTTAGCGGATGCATTTATATGGGTGCCATCCAGTTTACGAATATCCATTCGACCAGTAGAACGTCTTCCAAAAATAAAACATTCAATATTTTGGAATAATACTTTATCAAACAGCTTAAAGCCATGAACCTCATAATCAGCTTGGTTTCGTTTACGATAATGCCCTTTCATAAACTTTAATTTATGAATTTGACGATTATGACAACGAACTTTTTTCTGTAAGAAATAATAACCTAAAGGCTTCGCATTAGGATGCCCACTAATACAGCGAGCATCTACATAATGTGTTTTAGGCAGATTATTCTTGATCCTTGTATTTTTTGTAATATATCCATAAGTCAAAAAGACTGGAATTCCATTTGGTTCATAAATCTCTTTTACTTTATTGTAGAAGGCCCAACGCATGATACCCATAAAAGCAACATCTCTAAAAGGAAGCCCACGTTTAATAGTTTTAGGTAATTGAATGGTTCCATTGTGGTAAGCGTTGTGACAAGTTTCACACAAAGTGATCAAATTGTTAGGTGCATTACCACCAGTTTTACGACTTTCAATATGATGAACATTCAGGATTTTATCCTTGGATTTACCTTTGCAACATTGGCAAGTATGTTTGTCTCTGAATAAAACATATTCTCTAACATTCCAAAACTCTAATTGTTCACCTTGTTGATATTCAATACCAGCAATATCAGGGTTCTTAATTTTCTGAATATCAAAAGAAGCAGCTTCTACATGAATCTCAGAAACAGGCAAAATCTTTGTAATTTTATCAACTGTGGTTAAATGAGTATCGATTTTATTACAAATAGAAGGTGCAAGCCATCCGTTTTGCTTATTTGCCTTTCGATTATCAAACCGGTTTTGACGATAGCGAGTTTTTCGATTACGGCGACTTCTACGCCATTCACGCCTTGAAGATAAATTGGTTACAACATCAGTTCTTAATTTAACTTCAGCTGCATAAAGTTCGTTTGTTTCAGTTGTTGCAGAAATACCAATTGTCTTGGATCCAGTATCAACACCTAAACTAACCGCCTGTACAAAATTTGGGCCCTCATATAACAGTTGAATGGTAAAAGGACACCGCTTAATAACTTTTGCTTGTTTTGCGTTTAACATTCTGCGAACCTTACCATATCTGGTAGTAGGCATAAGCGGTTGTCCATGGATATTTAATACATACACCATTATATAGCTCCTTTCACAAAATGTTGTATGTTTTATGCTGTAAGCCAGTACATACAAACTGTCGAATACCTTCGCCAAAGTTAATGAGAGGTTTTGAAGGTGCTCACTGTTCCTATACCTCAGAACTGTTTAGAACACCGCTTAGAGCAGCAGACTAGGTATGACATCCGCTGGTAACTATGTATTCTCCCTTAACGTAGTTCTTATTATGCAAAATCCGTAGACTTACATAATATCACTTAGGCTACTCACCAAGGGTTGTAGCAACCCCACGGGCTTGCCCGTGGGTATTAGTGAGACTTCCTCTTCAAACCCTTATGAACACTTTTATATTTCAAATTACAAGATAAAAATAACTATAAAATGCTCAAACATTCCTGCTTGAAAAACAAAACAGGAATGTAAATATTACCACTCATTATTGCGCTAAAGTCAACTGTAATCTGTATATCCAATACGCTGCAATGTAAGCAAATAGTTTTAATTTTTGCTCAAATAGTCTTAACCAAACGATAACAAAAACAAAGCAAAATGATTAGTTAAGATAACTTACAATAATAGTAATTTGTTGTATTCTAAATAAATACAGAAACAATAATAGGGTACTAGGTCTACTGTATTTCGACTTTGTACCCTATGTTAATTAACCTACGTTGCCGTTAATGTACTTCTCAACGCGTAAGAACTTTCCGTCCTTTCCAATCTTCTTTCCATTGATTTCAACAATACCGTTTCTTGTATGCATTGGCATCTCGAAGAAATGGTTTGGCTTTAGATATGTAGTAACTTTCTCAACCTCTGGCTGACCTTCGTACTCCATGACATCGCCTACATTGAAATCATCTGCGAAAATAAGCTCACATGTATTGTGCTCTTCATCATCCTTATCTGAAGCAGCAAGAAGCATACCATAGCTCTTTACGCCCCTGAAATTAGCTGGCTTTAGGTTAGATACGATAACGATGTTTCTTCCCTGAAGCTCCTCTTCCTTGTAGTAAGGAACGATTGAAGATACGATTACTCTCTCGTTCTCCTCTCCTGTATCTAGATGTAGGATATAGAGCTTATCGCCTTCTGGATGGCGCTCAACACTATTTACTCTTGAAACCTTCAAGATTACTTTCTCTGCCCAACACTGCAATAGCTCTGGGTCTTCAACTACAGTCTCTTCCACTTTCTTTTCCTCTTCTTTCTTTCCATCTGATAGAAGCACATCAAGATCAAGCTCTGCCATAACAGAAGGCATTGAGCATCCCCATGAAGTAAGAACCTGTGGATGTGTCTCTCCAAATATACCTGCTCTCTGGCCATTGAACATAATATATGCAGCTCTTCCCGGAATGAATCTTGGGTCCTGTTCTACAACTTCAAGCGTGTACTCCTTTCTCAGGAAATACATCAAAGTCTGGATATATGCTGCAACATCGTTATATGTTCTCTGAACATCTGACGAGAAGAATCCAAGTGAGTTCTTTGTTTTTGTTCCAGAGTTATCTGAAGCATCCTTTACTGTAATCTTTCCGATCTCGAAGATATTATGTGGATATACAGCATGTCCTGATACGCTCTCGCTTTCCAAGAGACATGGAAGAACAGAAGGTCTGATAACTTCATAGTTCTCACTCATTGGATTTGCGATAAATACAGCATCCTCTCCAGACACATGCATATTATCGATATACTCTTTCTTGGAGCCAAGATAGTTATACATCATCTCCTGGAATCCAAGACCAACTAGGATATCCTTGATCTTTCTTGAGAACTCTTCGACTTCCGATAGTCTTCCAATTGTGAAATCTGATGGCATAATTGGCTCGAAGTTCATTAGTCCATGGCCAATCATTACATCTTCTGCAATATCAACTGCATGCAAGAAGTCATTTCTGTACTCAGGAACTTCAATGTAGATGTTCTCATCATCAGAGATTGCATAAACGCCCATTCTTGCAAGCGCCTTAATACACTCATCTGCTGTAAGCTTTTCGCCAAGCTTCTTCTGAATAAGAACAAGCTCAGCCTTCTGTGGCTTCTGGAAATAATATGGAACTGTTAGTTCTTTACCATATTCTGTCTCACGAGCAAACTTAACCTTAACAGGAAGGATCTCAAAACCAATGTCAGCTAGGTCACATGCCATGATGTTACAAGCAAGTAGAAGGTCATCCAAGATAGGACCTGATACTTCGATGAAGAACTCTGAGTCTCCTACTTCAACAGCTCCAATGCGTGCGCTGTTGATTACAGGAGGGAATGATAGAGTGTCGCCATTATCATCATATAGATATGGGAACTTGTCGTAAGAAGATACGATGTATCCATATTCCTTGCCCTTTGGATGCTTCTCGCAAATCTCTCTTAATGAAAGTGTTTCCTCAAGTCCAAGTGGCTGGAACTTAGTCTTATCTGGATCTACTGCTGCATAGTGAACAGGGAACTTGATCAAGTCTGAGCGATAGATTCCCATCGCAATTGTCTTTCTCTTTCTTCCGAAGTTAACACATAGCTTTTCCTGTGACTGGATAAGATTCTTCAATAACTCATCGTCAACGACAACGCCACGACATGCAAATCCGATTGAGAAGTCTCTGATTCCGATAGCGGACTCATCGTCGATGATCACTCTTCCTTCGCTATCTTTCTCTTCTTCTGCGCTGGAGAAGAAATCATAGTAAGGAATTTCACCTGTTTCATATGTTGTCAAAGCTCTTGCAACTCCAGCTGGAGACCACAAGTCTGGACGGTTAGTATCATTTAGTTCAATCTTGATCACATGATTCTCTTCATCATGTCCATCAAGTTCTGCTTTAGCTACAGGGAAGATATCAACTAACTCCTGATCTGACATCTTCTTTCCCAAAAGAGAATAGAAAAGATTCTCTGGTGCATCAATCTTTGGCATTAGTTTCCCCTCCTTGTTCTGACGCTCTCAATGTTTGGAGTAAATAGCTCTCTGAGGTCATTTAGACCAAGGTGCATAAGAGCCATTCTATCGATTCCAAGTCCCCAAGCAAGAACAGGAACATCAACTCCTAGTGCCTTTGTTACCTCAGGTCGGAAGATACCAGCTCCACCGAGTTCGAACCATCCTAGCACTGGGTGCTTGATATGAACTTCGATACTTGGTTCTGTGAATGGGAAATATCCAGGAACATACTTAACTTCATCTGCTCCTGCAATCTCTGTTGCAAACATCTTCAATAGTCCAAGAAGGTTCTTCAGGTTTACATCCTCTCCAAGAACAATACCCTCTGTCTGATAGAAGTCTGCTCCGTGAGTGGCATCGACTTGGTCATATCTGAAACAGCGTGCAACGCCAAAGTACTTTCCAGGAACCTTTGCCTTAGTTAGCTGGTGTGCTGAGAGTACTGTTCCCTGGCTTCTAAGAACCTGTCTGCGAGTAAACTCGTGGTCAAATGTATATCCCCAACCTCTAGAACCAGTTTTCCAACCATTTTCATGTGTAGCTGCAACCTGATCTAGCCATGGCTGTTCAATTTCCTTTGCATGAACTGGATCCTTGACGTAATAAACATCATGGATATCACGAGCTGAGTGGAATTGAGGCATAAACAGAGCATCTCCATTCCAGAACTCATTTTCAACTAGTGGTCCATCGAACTCTTCAAAACCAAGGCTTGTAAGCTTGTCTTTTACCCACTGTAGGTAGTTGCCATATGCATTGTGTCTTCCAGGAATCAAACGAGATGTTGGTGCATTGATTCCATATGGACGGAATGAACCATTCTTCCATGAGCCTGAGCTGATCATCTCAGGAGTAAGAAGTCCAAACTCCTCACCTGTGATATTAGCCTCGATTACAGCTTTCTTAACCTCGAGTCCTAGCTCTGTAAGAGCATATGTAACTTCCTCTCTCTCGATAAGCTTGAATGTTGAATTTGCAGCACCTCTCTTCTTGCTGAGAGCTTGGATTGCCTTTCTCTCTTCGTCTGTAAGCTCATCATCAGATAGGAAATTATCTACTTTATCAAGAAGAGCTCTCTGAATCTGTACTTCTTTTGGAAGTTCATCTTTCTGAAGCTCTGCCTTTCTTTCTTCGTTTAGCTTTGTGATGCCCTCTTTTGACAAAAGACCGAATGCAGAACCTACATCGCTCTTTTCAAGATTGACTTTCTCTGCAATCTCAGGCATTGCATGTGCGCCATTTTCCTTTAAAAATGTAAAGATGCGCTCAACTGGCAAGCCCTTAGCTTTTTGCTCTTTTCCAAGATCGGTCAACTCATAGAGGACCTTTTTCTCTCTGCCGCTCTCTACCAAGCAACCCTTAGCTTCCAACCAAGAGAATGCCTGATTGCACTGCCCTACCTTATAGCCGAGCTCTGAGACGATTCTATCAGCTGTGATAGCTTGATTGATATCAACATGTCTCAGGAGCTTTACCTCCAAAGGATGCAGATTCTTTACATCGATATCCATAAATGGCTCCTAATAACTAAAATAAAAAGTAATAGTGATTGTAATTACTTACGTAAAAAGTTTAAAGAGGAGAACAAAAGCTTACGCTTCTCTGGCATTGAAAAATGGTTTTCTTAAGACGAATGCGATATGCATTTGCTATTGCCTTTTGTATAAGCAAAACTTTCTTCACTCATTTGATTCCAGAGTTTAGGACTTGAGAAGTTGAAAAAGTGCGCAAAATCCCTGTTGCAATGGTCTAGAACAAGGATTTTTGAGGAAGACACTTCAGCTAGAACCGCACTATTAAACAAGTTATGAAATTATCTCGTTAAAGGATGCGATGATCTTCTCTTTGTTCAACAATACACCGCCCTCAAGGGAGCGAGAGAATGGTAGAGGCATATCCAATGATGAAAGAAGCTTGATCTTTGGTCTATTTTCAAGATTCATCAAAACATCGATTACGCACTCACCAACAGAGCCCTGTCTAGGAGTATCCTGAACGATCAAAATGCGATCAAAACGCTTTCCATATTCAAGGATTGTCTCTTCATCAAGAGGCTTGATCGTAGCATGATCAATGAAAGTAACATCGTCTTCGCTTAGAGCTTTCCTTGCTTCTGCTAAAGCTCTCGAGTAGCCTATAACAAGTGCTTTATCGCCATGACCGGACACAATTGCCTTTCCTATTGGAAGGTATGTATTCTCATCTCCGATCTCTCCTTCTTCTGAATACAAAGCCTTGTGCTCAAAGAATAGAACAGGGTTGTTCTCTCTATTTGCACTCTTTAGAAGAGCCTTTGCTGAATATGCATCAGATGGAGCAACGATTTTCAATCCAGGAACGTTTAGGAACATCGTTTCCAAGCACTGTGTGTGTTGCGATCCATGACCTGTGCCTCCACCGGAAGGTGTCCTATAGATCATTGGGCAACAAAGTTGGCCTGCAGACATGAAATATGCCTTCGCAGCATGATTTATGATCGCATCAGACGCAAGTGTGGAAAAGTCGCCATACATGATCTCGACAACTGGATGCTCGCCAAGCATTGCAGCTCCTGCGGCGAGTCCTGAGAAAGCTTCTTCACTTACTGGAGTTTCCAATATCTTATTTGGGAACTTTGAATACAAATCTCCTGTAACACCAAAGCATCCCCCATATAGACCAATATCTTCACCGATAAGGGTTGCTCTACTATCTTCAGAAAGAATCTCAGAAAGAGCTTCCCTTACAGCTTCCCTATATGTACCTCTATGAGTGTTTCCTCTTTGGGTAAATGGAGATGGACTTGGAGCATATACATAGCTTTCAAGCTCTGCAATTGACAGAATGTCATCCTTTTTGTCCCTAGCGATGCACCATGAAGCATCAACTTCCAGATTTACCTTTGTTGCACACTCCAGGAGCTTGTCAGAAGAGATCATATTGTTATCTATGAGATAGTTTGCATATTGAACAATAGGATCTTTCTTTTGCCACTCGCTCTCTTCTTCTCCAGATCTATAAAGGCGTTTATCAGACTTTGAGTGTCCACATTGACGATATGTGTCGCACTCAATGAAGAAAGGTCTGTGCTCAGATAGCATATAGCGCCTTATGTCGCTAACAGCTGTCAAAACAGCCAAAACATCGTTTCCGTCGACATGCATCGATTCGATGCCATAGCCCTCAGCTCGCTTATATAGCTCACGAGTTGAGATCATTCTCTCTTCTGGAGCACTCATTCCATAGTGGTTGTTTTCCAGGAAAAAGAGCAAAGGAAGATTCCAGACAGACGCAAGATTCATCATCTCATGTACGCATCCTCTGCTAGTTGCGCCATCGCCAAGGATTGCAACTGCAATACTATCCTTCTTCTGTCTTTGAAGCGCGAAAGCAAGTCCTCCTGCAAGAGACACTCCAGAACCAACTACAGCAGAAGATCCTAGATTATAGCTAGACACATCTGTCATATGCATAGAACCACCAATGCCCTTGCATATTCCATGCTTGGAACCAAGCATCTCTGAAAACATAGCTTCCAGCTTTGTGCCCCTTGCTACGTTATAACCATGACAACGATGAGTTGGAACAATCCAATCCTTTCTATCTAAACCAGCAACAAGGCCAACATGGCAAGCTTCCTGCCCAATAGCAAGGTGTGTTGTTCCATATAGTTGGCCTTTATTGAATAAAAACTCTATTTTTCGCTCAAACAATCTTGATCTCAGCATATCTGAGAAGATTGACAGGTATTCCATAACTCCTCCTAGGATATCCAGTCCCGGATTATGTTTTTAGGCGTTCTAATTAATATATACGCCTTTGACCTCACCTATATACATACAGTGATAATCATCATGAGGATAATGGGATAAGCAAGATGGGTCAAGAATTGTATTCTTGTCAAGAAAGGTCTTTCCTATCTTATTGCATGTCAAGATTAGGTTAGCTTCATCAAATGATACAGTATCATCAACCTCAACAGGTGTCAGATACGCATTCTTGACTTTATCCTCATAACGGCCGGAGTGAGAGCCACAATACTCAAGAGCCTTGCTGTATTCTGGAGGAAAGAAAGATAGAGAGAAACTATTGGATTTATCAAGAAACTCCAATGTGTATCTAGATTCTCTGACAAAGATGAAAACAACAGGCTTTCCCCAAAGGACGCCAAATCCGCCCCAGCCTGCAGTCATTGTATTGAATCTTGATCCATCCCCTGCTGTGATCAGGAAATGATCATTTTTAATCACCTCAAAAGGATTTAGTTCAAGACCTTCAAGTTTTATCTTTTCCATAATGCCCCTCCTTGTCCTATATGATATCACTATTGAAGGGGATTCTTTAGAAAAAAAGATGAAAATCAGTTATTTGACTTCAAGAATGTCTTGTATAACGCTGGAGTTGTATCCATATTTCTGTCATAGATTGAATCGAGAGCTGCAATGCGACAATGTTCGATATGTTCAAGTAGTGCTACTTTTGCCTTTTCGATATCATCTTCGATAAGAGCATCGATAATATCTGTATGTTCCTGCTGGGAATCAATTAGAAGCATCTTGTCCTTTTGAGCAACAGTAACACGAGCATTTCTATCAATAACAGAGTGCATCATGTTTATAATGAACTTATTTCTGCATACTTCAATAAGATACATATGGAATGCTGAATCTATCTTGTACGACTCCTGAATGTCTTTCTTGCAGTTGATGAACATCTGTCGAAAATCCTCAAGAACATGCTTATCGAGATTGTTTCTGCCAAGATCCAGGCCAATTGGCTCAATGGCTTTTCTAGTCTGGAAGATCTGCACGATATCACTTACGGTAATTCCAGTTACCTGAATACCCTTCTTAGGTATTACTTCCAAAAAGCCCTCTCTTTCGAGCCTAATGATTGCTTCCCTTGTAGGGGTCCTGCTACAACCGAGCTCAGTGGAAATCTTGACTTCATTGAGCATTGAATTAGGTGCATATTGGCAAGTTACCAAGCGCTCCTTCAATACATCATATACGTGAGCACTCAAATCATCTTTCTTCACAATAAACCGCCTTTCTTATACATCATGTTTTTAACAATATACCCTTTTTCGAAACTATGCAAACTCAACCTTGTTTTTTAAATATCAAATTTTGCATAGCTTTAAAAAACAGAATGTTTTTATTAATATAATTGTAATATATCTGTTGTATACAAGCAAATAATATTTTCTGTTTTTTGAATATAAATAGCTATATTTATATATTATAAGGATTTAGATTATCTAAAATTAAAAACAGTAAGCTAACGATAAATAGATATCGATAAATTAAAAATTATTGTTGACAGATTAAAATAGCACTTATATGCTTAAAGTATACATTACGCGTATTAGTTCGGCTAACAACGCAAGAATTGAAAGCTATTTCACAGGAGGCTAGTTTTCATGCAATACACAAATCCAGTAAAGACAAAGCTCAAAAACGGAGAGTCTGCATTTTTTGCTATGGTTAGATTCCCAAATCCAATCACTGCACAGGTAATTGCAAGAAGTGGTGTTGATTCTATCTGTATCGACAACGAGCACTTTCCTTTCACAGATGAACAGATCTGCAATATCGTAAGAGCAGTACACCAGGTTGGAATCGAATGCACTATTCGTCCAAACCTAAAGGAACACAACTATATCTATAAACTTCTTGATATGGGAATCGATGGATTCTTGTTCGCAAATGTCGAAAGCGCTGAAGAGTTAAAGACTCTTATCTCGGCTGCAAAGTATCCACCAGAGGGAACAAGAGGATGCTGCCCTATCACAGCAGGAGCACAGTACGGTGTCGGAATCAACATCGATGAATACTACAAAAAGAAGAACGATACTATCTCAATTGGTGTAATGATCGAGTCCCAGAAGGGAATTGCAAACATTCAAGAGATCATGGCTGTTCCTGGAATCGATTATTTTGCAGTAGGACCATCGGATATGTCCGGTTCATTTGGACGCCCTGGAAAAGCATCAGATCCAGATATCAAGGCAGCAATCGATGATCTCCATAAGACAGTCATCTCAGCAGGCTTCCCTGTAGAATCCCTTGGATACTCTGTTGAGCAAGCAAAGAAGGACTATGCAGAAGGAAAGAAAGTATTCAACATCGGTTCTGACTTGCAGATGCTCACAAAGAAATATGCAGCAAATATCCAGGCTGTAAGAGACGCTATCAAGGAGTTTGGTGCTGAATACCCAGACACAGATGCAAAGACAAAGCTCAGCAACAAGAAGCCTGTTGTTTGTTCATTTGTTCGTATTGCAGATCCAGGAATAGCAGAGCTAGCTGCTAGATCCGGCGTTGACTTTGTCACACTTGATGACGAGCACTTCCCTTACACCGACAGAGAGCTATACAACAGCATCGTAGCTGTACACCTAGCTGGAAAGTCATGTGTTGTAAGAGTTCACGACAAGTCAAGAGCATACATTGGAAGAATGCTCGACTTGGGCGCAGATGGAATTCTTGCTCCACAGGTTGAGAGTGCAGAAGAAGTTGAAGCTATCATCCAGGCAGTTAAGTACGCACCAAGAGGAAAGAGAGGCTATTGCCCTATCTCAGCTTGTGCAAACTTTGGCTATGGCTACTCCCCTGCAACATTCTCAGAGGTTGCTAACAAGAAGACAATCGTTGGAATCATGATCGAAACAAAGGGTGCTGTTGAGGATCTTGACAAGATTCTAGCTCTCGACGGTCTTGATTACATCTCAATTGGACCATCTGACCTATCAGCATCCTATGGCTACCCAGGAGACTATGAGGTGAAGGAAGTCAAGGAAGCAATCGAGTATGCAACAAAGGCATCTCTTGCATCCAAGTGCTCCGTATCAGCTCAATGTTATGACAAGGAGTCCGCTCTAAAGGCTCTTAAAGAAGGAATGAACATGTTCAATGTTGGCTCAGACCTACAGTTTTTGATCTGGGGATTTGATGAACATGTTGGAAATATGAAAAAGGCATTTTAAAAAAGGAGAAATAAAGTGAAAAAACTTGCTATTTTCTTACTAGTACTGTCAATGGCAGTTAGCTTCGTATTTGCACAGGGTGGATCAGAAGTTGATCGCAGTGCAAAGTATCCAGAGAGAACTATCAGCATCATCGTGCCTGCAAAGACAGGTGGTGACTGCGACCAGGTTACAAGAATCATCACACCAGGACTTGCTGAAAATCTTGGCGTAAGCGTTGTAGCAGAGAACGTTGATGGAGGTGCTGGTAACCTCGCTCTTGCTAGACTTCTTCAGAACGAAGCTGATGGATATCAGTTCGCTCTTTTCAATGGTGCTATCTTCACAGGTGAGCTTGCTGGCTCATTCAAATATAGCCTAGACGAATTCATTCCAGTTTGCACAATTGCACAGAACGATACACAGATTCTCGTTGCAAATGCAAAGGGCAAGTACAACACAGTTGAAGCTCTTGCTAACGCTGTAAAGACAGCTCCTGGAACAGTTAAGTTCGCAGCTACAATGGGCGCACCTTCACAGATTCACGCTGTTGCAACAGAAAATGCAATGGGCGGAAAGTTCAAGAAGGTTGACGTTGCATCTGGCTCAAGTAAGCTTGTTGCTCTTCTCAGTGGAGAAGTTGATATCGTATCATCAACACACTCACTCGTTAAGGACTATGTACAGAAGGGCGAAATCGTTGCTCTTGCTAGTATCTGTACAGAGCGTTCAGCTTTCGGACCTGACACACCTACTTTCAAGGAACTCGGATATGACCTAGGACCAAACTTCGCAGCTACATATGTTCTTATGGCTAAGAAGGGAACTCCAGACTACGTTATCGAGAAAATCTGCAAGGCTGTTGAAGCAGAGATGTCAGATGCAGAGACTGTTAAGATCCTAAACAACCTCAACTACACACCAGCAGTAAGATGCGGTGAGGAAGCTGTTGAGTGGTTCAATACAGAGAGAAATGCTTACCTATCTATGAAGGAAGCTATTGCTAACGATAAGTGGTGATTTAAAAGATAAGGAATAGACCATGAAGAAAAATCCAATAATAGAGCCAATTATTGTTGTTGTTTTAGGTATTGCAATAATAATTGCTTCATTCACTATCAAAACTACAGTAACATCGATCAAGATTGGCCCAGACTTTATGCCTAGATTATTGGGTATATTCATGGTCATCCTTGGACTATGTTTGATCCCAGAATCTATCAAAAAGCAAAAATCCATTGTCGTCTCTGAAGAAAAGGAGGCGACAAAGATCAAGAAGCCTTTGACAGCAAAAGAGTGGCTGTTTAAGAACCTCCACCTTGTTTCATTGGCCTGGATGCTAATCTATGCTCTTTCAATGCAGAAGCTGGGATTCTTATTCTCAAGTATCATTTATCTTTTCGTAGCAATGTTTTTGCTCTCCTTGAGAAAGGAAAAGATAAATTGGTGGGTAATCGTAATAATATCTCTAGTTGTACCTACATTTGTTTACATTCTATTCAGACAGAAGTTCTACCTAATGCTACCTGTTGGACTATGTAAGTACATACCTCTCAATTTCTTAAGATAGGAGTTATCGTATGCAACATTTTCTACAAGCAGTAGTTACACTACTAAATCCAGTAAGCTTGGGTTTGATTCTAAGTGGAACATTCCTCGGAATCATCTTCGGAGCTCTTCCTGGACTCAATACAGCAATGGCAGTATGTCTGTGCTTACCACTAACATTTGTTCTTTCACACCAGAATGCAGTTGCAATGATCATGGGCATCTTCATCGGAGGAGTATCCGGCGGACTCATTACAGCAATCCTTTTGAACATTCCAGGAACAGCAGCTTCAATGGCTACTTGTTTCGATGGCCATCCAATGGCTAAGAATGGACAAGCTGGAAGAGCCATGGGTATCGGTATCTTCTACTCATTCATGGGAACGTTGATCGGAATGATCGCTTTGATCACATTCTCAGAGCCAATGGCTAAGGTTGCTCTCAAGTTCACATCTGTTGAGTATTTTGCAATCTCGGTATTCTCTCTGACTATGATCGCAAGCTTGGCTGGAAAGTCATTCATCAGAGCATTGATCTCTGGATGCTTGGGTATCGTCCTATCGCTTGCTGGATGTGCTCCAATTGACAACACAGAAAGATTCACATTCGGAAGCCTTTCAATGATCAATGGATTCAACCAAGTTGCAGTTCTTACAGGAGCTTTCGCTATCTCAACTGTAATGCTTACTATCAAGAATCCTCATGAGATCAAGGCAGAAGACTTCAGAACTGCAAAGATGAAGGGATTTGGATTCACACTAAAGGAATTCGGTCAGCAGACCTGGAACATGATTCGTTCTGCATTCATCGGAATCTTCATTGGAATCCTTCCTGGCGTTGGTGCTGGAACAAGTAACCTTATTGCATATTCAACGGCAAAGAACACAT
Organism: uncultured Spirochaetales bacterium; assembly: GCA_934276485.1. Lineage (GTDB taxonomy): Bacteria > Spirochaetota > Spirochaetia > Sphaerochaetales > Sphaerochaetaceae > Ornithospirochaeta. The sequence continues at coordinate 13,552 of CAKQTE010000089.1, forward strand.
CTAAGGATCCTGACAAGTTCGGTAAGGGATGCATGGATGGTATCGTAGCAAGTGAGACAGCTAATAACGCAACTGTATGTGGAGCTATCATTCCACTATTGACACTAGGTATCCCTGGAGATATTGGTACAGCATTCTTGCTAAGTGCTTTGATGATTCATGGCATTCAGCCAGGCCCTCTCCTATTCGATTCCAACCCAGAGCTGGTATATATCTGTTTTGCAGGTCTATTCTTCGCAGTAGTATTCATGGTTGTTCTTGAGTACTTTGGAATCAGACTATTTACAAAGATTCTTCAGATTAAGGAATACATCCTTCTTCCTATTGTTGTAATGCTATGTGTAGTTGGTGCATTTGCAGCTAACAACAGAGTATTCGATGCAGTATGGCTAGTAATCTTTGGTGCTCTTGGATACTTCATGGGTAAGTTCGACTATCCATTAGGACCAATGATCATCGGATTTATTCTCGGATCCAATACAGAGACTAACTTAAGAAGAGCTCTTATGTCCTCTGACACTGGTAGCTTGTTGACTCTATTCACACCTATTTCTTGTGCATTGTACATTTTGGCAATCGTCTTTGTTGTAATGTCAATCAGAAACAACAGAAAGCAAAAGAAGCAAGCAGAGGCCCAAGCAGCAAGCAACTAAAACACAGGAGGCCGAGTAACATCGGCCTCTTTTGGGAGAATATCAATGAATATATATATAATTGGTGGAGAGCTGGTAAATCCAGGTGATTTGTCATGGGATTGTTTCTCCAAATATGGCAATGTTGTTAATCTGGATCATATTGAGAAAAAAGATCTTGCAAAGGCTATAAAAGATGCGGATGTACTAATTGGCGCTCCAGATGATCACTTCGGCGAAGAAGATATGAAGTATGCAAAGAATCTTAAATACATTGGTCTATTGTCCACAGGTTATAACAACATAGATCTAGAGTATTGTAAGAAAAGAGGCATCGTAGTATCGAACAATCCAAATTATGGCGCACAGATGGTCTCACAATATGCAATCTCACTATTGATGGAACTATGTTGCCATATCTCAAAGATGAACGAGATGGTTCATCAAAGGAAGTGGAAAGATAGAGCTCAATATGTCTTGAAATACCCAGAGATAGAACTATGTGACAAGACAATGGGCGTCATTGGCTTTGGCAACATCGGAAGAAAAACAGGAAGAATGGGACAGGCTCTTGGCATGAAAGTCCTATATAACGATATAAGAGAAGTCGAAGAAGAGAACAACGAGAATTGCAGATTTGCTTCCCTTGACGAGATCTTCTCCTTATCAGATGTCATTGTTCTTCATTGCCCTCTCTTGCCTGAGACTGTACATATCATAAACGAAAATACAATTTCAAAGATGAAGGACGGTGTGCTATTGATCAACAATGCACGAGGACCTCTCGTTGACGAAAAAGCTCTCGCAGCAGCTCTCAAGAGCGGCAAAATCGGAGGCGCTGGCCTCGATGTTACAAATGTTGAGCCTATAGAGGATGACAATCCTCTTCTAGAGTGCGAGAATTGCATCATCACACCACACTTCAGTTGGCTTGCAAAAGAGACAAGAATAAGAATTATCAACAATTGTTATGCATCTCTAGAAGCATTCCTTCGCGGAGAACCAATCAATAGATTGGTATAAAGATTAATAGAACTATATTAGGAGATCTTTGAATATGTATATGCAAACTTTGATATTTTCGCTACTTGAGATATTGCTCATGGTTCTCTTGGGATACCTGATCAAGAAAAAGGAAATTATCAGTAGCAGCACTTTCAAGGATCTATCTAATTTGCTTTTATCTGTCACACTCCCACTATCCATCCTAGCATCAGGCGCGGAAAAGAGCGATGCAGTCAGTGGAAAGCTGATGCTAACAGCTGCAGGAGCATCATTTTTATATTATGCGCTTGCCTTTGTAATCACATTCATTGCATTCAAGGCAATAGGAAACAAAGACCATAAAGAGATAAACACCACAATGTGTATCTTTGCAAACACTGGCTTTATTGGATTTCCTCTTACAAAGACACTATATGGATCAGAAGGACTGATGTATGCAGTAATCTATAATCTTGCATACAATGCATTCTTCTTCACACTTGGAACCAAGATTCTTGCTAAAAGCAATGAGAAGTTTGATTGGAAGAGCATATTCCTAAATCCTTTGACAATTGCTTCAATATTGGCAATTTTAATCTTCGGATTCTCTATACCTATTCCAGATATCATCAAGAATCCAATGCAGACTGTTGGCGATATGACAGTCCCTCTTTCAATGTTCATTATCGGAGGAGAGCTTGTTGGCTTGAAGCTAAAGAACCTGTTTGAGAACAAGGAAGCATACCTGATTTGTGCTATACGCTTACTTATATTCCCTCTTTTGGCACTATGCGCATTCATTCCACTACAAACATCTGAAATCCTTCGAGCAACAATAATTCTCATCACAGCACTCCCAATAGGATCGCTGAATGTCATCGTTGCTACAAAATATGGATATGACGCAACATATGCAAATGAAACAATGTTTTTATCCATGATCCTATCTGTTGTAACAATTCCACTTATAATGCTATTAATCTGACCAAGCGCTATAGAATCTCCTTTTCTCTTTGCAAAAGGGTGTTTTTCTTATAGAATCAAACATATTTCAATTTTGGAGTACTTTGAAAAATGACAGAATCCTTATCAATTCCACCATTGACAAAAGATCTTAGAAGAGTGCTCATTGATGCTGACTCGATTGCAAGAAGAGTTGACGAGCTAGCCCACCAAATCAATGAGGATTACAAAGACATAACAGAGCCCTTGATTCTTGTTGGAGTCTTAAAGGGTTCTTTTATTTTCCTAGCAGACCTATGCAGAAGACTTACAATTCCACATGTTGTGGACTTCATCGCTATCTCTAGCTATGGTGCTAAGGGCGACAAGAGAGGAGAAGTTAGATTATTGATGGACACACGTGAGAATCTATCAGATCACCACGTCCTGATCATCGAGGATATCCTAGACTCAGGAAACACCCTTTCATACCTAATAAAGGCTTTCAATGCTAGAAATACAAAGAGTGTATCTACTGCAGTCTTTCTAGACAAACCTGAGAGACACGAAGTTCCAGTAAGCATCGAATATATGGGTTTTGAAATTCCAGATGTTTGGGTTGTTGGATATGGCCTAGACTACAAGGAAAAATATAGAACACTACCATACATTGCAGAAATGTATCCACAGAAATAAGGAAAGGAATATGTCAGATAAGTTCTACGTTGGCTACAACACTGTTCACAAGATGATCAAAGGTCTAGCAGAGAAGATCCAGTCAGAAGGATTCGATCCAGATGTAATCGTTGCAATTGGTTCAGGCGGATTCATTCCTGCAAGAATCATCAAGACATACATCAACAGACCTATCTACGCTGTTGGAATCTCATACTATGGCATTGACCATAAGCACAGAGAGCATCCTACAAAGATCCAATGGATCGATGAGGTACAGGAGCAGCTAAGAGGCAAGAAGGTTCTTCTTATTGATGAAGTTGATGATACAAGAGCAACTCTTGCTTATTGCGTTGGTGAGCTACTATCATACCAGCCAGAGGAAATTGCTGTACTTGTTCTTCACAACAAGCAAAAGAAGAAGGATGTAGAGTTCCCTCCAGAGATCAAGAGATACTACCCTGCTCTAGAGACTGCAGATGTATGGATCAAGTATCCATGGGATGCAATCGATATTGATGAGCAGACAGAAAAAGAAGCAGAGATGCTTGCAGAAATGAAGCACTAAGGAGATACATCTAGATGTCAAATTCCAATGTTAAAGCAGTAGTAGGACTACAACTAGGAGATGAGAATAAAACACAAATCCTTGATCTTTTGGCAAAGGATGTTGATATCGTAATCAAGTATCAAAATGGAAACAATAGCGAGAGAGTTAACAATGAGTATGGCTCATTTGATCTTGCTATTGTTCCATCAAGTGCATTCAATCCAGACTTGATGAGCATTATCTCGGCAGGTTCCTTTGTCGAACTTGAGAAGCTAGATAAAGAGATGGAAGAGGTCAAAAACAAGACCTGCTTAGATCTTGAATCCCTATTTATAGATGAGCGTGCTTACATTCTAATGCCATACCACTTAGGTGCTATCTCAGAATTGAAGAAAGATATTGCCTCTGGCGTGGCTCTTCAATGTGGAGATCTACTAGACGAAGAAAGACTTGGAAGAAAGATTCTAGATATAGCAGAAAGTAAGGATGTCGCTTTTTCGACTCTCAAGGATACTTGCTATAAATGGAGAGCTACTTTTGGAAACAATATCATCGACACACTCCCTGTGATCAGAGATTCTTTCCAAAGCGAATGCCCAATGCTAGTAGACGCCGGAGACAGCACTCTCAATGACGCACTATGGGGTGCATCCAGCGACAACCAAAATAGCTCTACCCTTCCAAACGCTCTCTACAGCATCGGACTTCCTCCTAATAGCACAGAGTGCGTATATGGTGTTGTACGAGCATATACTAAAAAGAATAGCAATGCCATCATATCTACAAAGATGAGCAAAGACGCAACCGATGGTTGGTTTGATGCAGTTGCAGTAGATCATGCTGCATATATCAACGGAGTTACGAATATTGCACTCATGGACATTAGCGCTCTAGACACTCTTGATAGCATCAAGGTATGTATTGGCTACAGCATCATGGGAGAGTATTACGCAACATTCCCACAAACAAGACTACTAGAGAACGCAAAACCAATATATGCAGACTTTGAAGGATGGAAAGAAGACACATCTTCCATTACTTCTTGGGATTCTCTTCCAGAAAAATGCAAATGCTACATTCTAGAGCTTGAGAAGTTCTTGAACCTTCCTATATCAATAGTAGAGACCAAGAACACCCTAATATTCAGATAAGTACAAACGCTAGGCAGATTTAATGCCTAGTTTTTTACCTAAAACAACATTCTTAATATCTTTCATGTTAAATAATGCAATATTTCTAAAAATATTCATGCATTTTAATGTAAATTAATAGATTATTTTTACATTAATTTACACGAACATATGTTATACTAACATCAGAAGCTCTAAAGGAGGACTGAATATGTATAGAAAGATATTAAGCTATCTAGAATCATGGAAAGAAAATAAATATCGCAAGCCACTTATATTGCAAGGAGCAAGACAAGTTGGAAAAACATATTCAATCCTAGAGTTTGGACGCAAACACTATGACAATGTTGCATATTTCAATTTTGAAACCAATCCAAAACTAAATGAGACATTTGAAGAGAATATCGATCCAGATTACCTAATTCCAATTCTTTCACATATAGCAGGACAAACAATAGTCAAAAAGCGAACATTGATTGTATTTGATGAAGTTCAACTTTGTGAAAGAGCTCTAACCTCTTTGAAATACTTTTGTGAAAATGCACCTGAATATCACATAATTGTAGTAGGAAGCTTATTAGGAGTTGCAGTAAATAGAGCTAGGTTCTCATTCCCTGTTGGTAAAGTTGATATGAAGACACTATACCCTATGGATATTGAAGAATTCATGTTAGCACTAGGAGAAGAAGAGCTGGTTCAAATGGTTCGAAATTGCTTCGATACAGACTCGCCTCTTCCATCGGCTCTTCATAACAAAGCCATGCAAATCTATCGCCAATACCTTGTTGTAGGTGGCATGCCAGAATGTGTACGTAACTTTGTAGATACTAAAGATTACATCCTTGTTCGTCATACTCAAGATACAATCATTAGTAGCTATCTAAAGGACATGAGCAAATACAATAATTTGAATGAAATCAAGAAAACACGACTAGCTTATGACAACATAACAGTACAACTTTCAAAGAAGAATACAAGGTTCCAATATAAACTGATCAAAAAAGGTGGCAGAGCATCTGAATTTGAAAACGCACTTCAGTGGTTATGCCTCTCTGGAATTGTTTATCAGGTTTATAAAATAGAACAGATCAAGAAACATCTAGAGAACTATCGAGATATCGATGCTTTCAAAATCTATGTCTCCGACTTAGGGCTTCTAACTGCAAAGAAAGATCTCAATGCAAACGATATTCTCTACATGGTAGATGATATAAATGATTTCAAAGGTGGTATGACAGAAAACTACGTAAACGTTCAACTGACAATAAATGGCTACAACACATACTATTGGGAATCAGATAGAGGTGCAGAAATCGACTTTATCATTCAAAAAGAAGGACATATTATTCCAATTGAGGTTAAATCTGCAGATAACACTAGAGCAAAAAGCTTGAAGATCTATATTGATGCATATAAACCAGAATATGCAATCAAGCTTTCTAGCAAGAACTTTGGCAAGGAAGACAACAAGAAAATAGTTCCTCTCTATGCTGCATTCTGCATATAGAAAATAAAAGGTGCTGACGACCATTATAATAGTTATCAGCACAATGAATATCAAATAATTGCTTACTTTGATAAGTCCGGAATTGGAGAGAACAATGAAGGCTTGAAAGTCTTCATGAATTCTTCGACGCCTCCCATTCTTTCCATAACAGCATCTTGTGCTTTCTTTGCTTTGTCATTTGCATCCTTGGTATTAACTATAGCTTGTAGTTCTTTCTCAAACCCTGCAATAACATCACGATAATTCTCATCAGATGCCAAGTCATTACATTCTTCCTTGTCTTCATATAGATCAAACAATTGAGGTTTTTCTCCCTCATAGTGAATATACTTATACCTTCCCTTTCTAAGCATGAATGCAGATGTATAGAATCCAAATGAAAGATACTCAGAATAAATAGGTCTTTCCAGATTAGGATTATGTATAGACTCTAATAAAGACTGCCCTGGCAAGCTCTTATCATATGCATCAAGCTCCCCTCCCGTGAAATCAATAGCACTCTGATAGATATCAACCAAAGAAACAGGAGTCTGTTCACTGTGTTTTCTAGGTACATCAGGGCCAGAAAGAATCATAGGAATTCCTACACTTCCTTCATATAGTGTTGATTTGAAGAATACACCATGTTCGCCCATAGTATCTCCATGATCAGATGTATAAACAACATATGTATCATCTTCATGTCCACTATCTTTCAATGCTTGCAATACCAGGCCTATCTGAGCATCTACAAAGGAGCACATTCCATAATAGATTCTTATAGCTTCCTTACGAACATTCTCTGGAACATTTTCCTGACAGCAATAACGTCTATAATCATCAATTACTGGATGATGAGGCCAATCAGCAGAATTGAACTGTACTGGATCAGGAATATCCTTAACATCATACAAGTCTGCATATTCTTGAGGAACAACCAATGGAAAATGAGGAGAGACAAATCCTACCTGTAAAGCAAATGGCTTATCTGATGAATTGGACTCTTCAAGAAGAAACTTCACTGCTCGCTTAGCAACTTCCTTATCATATTTTATATAGTCTGACTCTCCGACTTTTGCTTCATACAACGCATTTGCAAATTGCGGTCTTGTAATCTCCTTGTCTCTTATTTCTCCATATACATCACCAACACCATTCTTGATATGCAATGGAATCCTTTGATCCACAAAACCAGTATCTGGAGTATCTGATTTAAAATGCAACTTTCCAATAGTTGTCACAGATACTCCATCCTCTTCAAGTCTTGCACCCCAGCTTTTAGCTTCTCCGTCATAAGCAAGGACGTTGTCATAGTATCCATATCTAGAACCATAATTTCCAATTGCAAGAGCAGCACGTGCCGGAGCACACAAAGGACAGGGAGTATACGCATCTGTAAATACTGTTCCATTCTCTGCAAGTTTATCCAGATTAGGTGTCTTTACAACCTGATTACCATATGCTCCTACCATGTGCTTGTTATGCTGATCGCTGATGATTAGGAGGAAGTTTTTCTTAGGCATTTGCACTCCTCCTTGTCTTTACAACTTTAACAATACCCATAGCAACCTTGAATACAAATAGGACAATAGTGAGAACAAGGATTGTTCCTGCCACAGGACGAGTAAAGAAATTAAGGATTGAACCATAAGAAGACATCATTCCTCTTCTGAAGTTCAATTCAATGATTGGGCCTAAAACGAATCCCAATACAATTGGAGGTGCTGGAAAATCGTTCTTGCTCATCAAATAGCCTACGATTGCAAATACCAAGATTGCCCAAACATCAAAAACTCTATTGTTTGTAGCATATGCGCCAATTGATGCCAAAACCATGATTACTGGCAACAAGATGTTCTTTGGAACCTTCAACATCTTCAAGAACACAGGCAAGCCATAAATCTGAATCAAAATCATCATGATATTTGAAACAATCAAGATAGCAAACATTGCATAGATTGTACTGCTGTATTTCTCAAATAGAAGAGGTCCTGGAGTAATTCCATGAAGCATAAATGCGGCCAAAAGCATTGCAGTTCCTGCATCTCCAGGGATACCCATTGTCAAAAGAGGAATCAAAGCACCACCAGAAACAGCATTATTTGCTGTCTCCGAAGCAATTACTCCATCAATACAACCGGTACCAAACTTTTCTGGATGCTTAGAAATCTTCTTACTTGCAGAATATGCAATCAAGTTTGAAATAGCTGCACCAAGACCTGGCAAAATACCAATTCCTGTACCAATCAAAGCAGATAGAGTCATATTAGGAAGTTGCTCTTTGAACTCTTTCCATGTGATTCCCAATCCTTTTGACTTGTAGTTCATTACTTTCATGTTTCCAACATCTGGCGATGATGCAACTTTCAAAACCTCAGCAACTGCATATACACCAATCATCAATGGAAGAAGCTTAAAGCCTCCATCGAGAGCAGGGAGACCAAATGTAAAACGTCTAACAGTATCAATTGGAGCCATTCCTACAGTTGCAAAAACAACACCAACAAGAGCACTTACAACACCCTTTACAAGTGATTTACCAGAGAGCCCTGAGATCAAAAACAATGAAAGAACACCAATAGCAAAGTATTCTTCAAAGCTAAATTTCAATGCGACTTTTGCTAGCAGAGGAGAGATAAAGAAAAGAGCTAGAAGAGAAATCATTCCTCCGATGAAAGAATACAAAGTTCCAATTCTTACAGCCCTACCGCCTTCTCCTCGTGCCGCCATTGGAGCACCATCAAAAGTAGTTGCAACAGATGCAGGGGTTCCGGGGATATTCAATAGAATTGCTGTAATCAATCCACCAGAGATTGACCCTATATAAATACCCAGCAACAGTGCCATGCCATTAACAATGCCCATGCTATATGTAACAGGCAAAGCCAGTGCGATACCCATGGATGAAGTCATTCCTGGAGCAGCTCCAAAGAAAATACCAAGAAAAGTACCAATGAGAACAAGCAGTAAGCTCATTGGATTCAAAATTTGTGCAAAACCAATAATAAAATTACTCATCACCTGCCTCCTAGAACCATAAAGCTCTTGGTAAGATCAAACCAAAACCATATCTGAACAAACAGAAAATACCTGTAGCCAAAACCAAGGAAAGAACGCCTTCTAATAGAATTTGTTTCTTGGTCTGTTTTTTAGGTGCCATGATTATCATCTGGCTCCAAAGATATAGAAAAGAGACCGGACCAAATCCAATCTTATCCATGAAGAAGCAAAATAGAGCAAAACTAACCAATACGAGTACTACTTTTATATTGCCCTTTCTTACTTCTTTATCGTTTCTTGTATCAACACCGTTTTCTGCTTCATCAGCAGCTTCTAGAAGTGATTTACTATTTTGATTCTGTACATTTGTTTTCTTAAATACGATAACGCCCTTTGCAATGATGATTACAGAACAGAGAATCAAGATTGATGCTACAATTTGCGGAAATAGCGCAGATCCGGTAACAGGATCAATGAAAGCTATCTTCTTAATTCCAAATGTAAGTGACAGATAGAATAAAGAAAGTATCAACAAGACACTTCCCGCTATGATATCTTTATATTTTTTGTACATTGGGGACTCCTAATAGGAAGAAGGAAAGATTAGACGGGAACTGAGGATGTTCCCGTCTATGTTTAATGCATCTTACATGCCGTAATGAGATTCTAGAAGATTCTGATATTCAACCAATCTTGACTTACAAGCTTCAAAATAAGCTGGCATATCAGCTGGAGATACATATGCAACAGTATAAGCAACTGCTTCTGCTTCCTTCTGGAATTCAGGATTATCGCAAATCTCCTTTAGAGCATTTGAGAACTTTTCGATAATTGCTGGATCTGTACCAGGAGTGAAGAAGCATCCAAAATACTTATCAACAACGAAATCTACACCCTCTTCCTTCATTGTAGGAACATCTGGGTAGTTCTTATTTCTTTCTTCATTGAAGAATGCCAATAGATGGAAATCTCCTGACTCTACATAGTCCTTAACGAGTCCAATTGGAGCCTTCATGAAATCGATATGTCCACCCATCATTGAACCAATCTGATCTGAAACAGCACCAGAATCAACAAGCTGGAACTTAACATCAAAATTCTCTTCCATCATTGCAATTACTGCAGTATCGTTTGTAGCAAGCTCTGTTCCAAACTTAACCTTTCCTGGGTTTGCTTTTGCAGCAGCAACAAGATCTTCTATAGATGAGTAGTTCTTTGAGAGCAAACATGTTGTATATACCTTAAAAGGAATACCACCAAGAGCAAAGCCATCATAATCAAATGAAGTTGTTCCAGAAATCTTATTTGTCAAGATTGCTTCGTGAGCAACTTGGAATGTATAACCATCTGCCTTTTGGCTGCGAACATAGTTAGATGCAATACTACCTGCTCCACCAGACATGTTTGTAACAACAAAAGACTGATTGAAATATTCTGTCATATACTTAGCAATCAAACGAGCTGCAACATCGATTCCACCACCAGCATTTGCGCCTACAATAATCTGTACAGGTTGCTTTGGCCAGCTTTCTGCTGCATTAGTTGTTTCTTGTGAACCATTTGCAAAACATGCAATACAAGCTACCAACAAAAGTCCAATAGCAATAAGTTTTTTCATACCTACTCCTTTTTTCGTCGAACAAAATATGTTCAACGCAATTCACATATTAATGATGTTAATTTTATTGTACTGATGACAACTTTTTTCGTCTAGAAAAATAAGTTGATTATAAAATAGGTATCAACAGAGCGAAATTGATTAAAATTCATATTTTCTTTTGTTGCTACAGAAAAAAGTCTACGAGAATAAACTTTCAAGGACCAACGAAGCACAGCTAGTTGTAATTGGATGTTCAAAGCTTCCAAGACGACGAAACTCTGTATAACAATTATGCGTCTTATCTAAATGCGTCTGTGCTCCTGCTATCGCTGTTTCATAGTAAAGATCGGACAACTCTACAATTAATCCAGCCATTACTACCATACCAGGATTTGTAACATTAACATAATTTGCCAAAGCAATTCCTAGATATCTTGCAGCAGAACGAATAACATCAGACGCACATTCATCATTGTTTTCAGCCAAAGCACATACTTCTTCAATGGAAATGTTATCCAAATCTCCGCAAAAGGATGTTTTCTTTCCTAGTTTTATATTTGTTTTGAAATCTTCAAGAATGACAGGGATAGTTGAATAACAATTAAGACATCCATATTGTCCACATTGACATTGTCGCCCATCAAAATCAATTACCATATGACCAAATGCATCTTCATAATAAGGTGAGTTCTGTTGAACTTTTCCATTTAACATGAATGCTGATCTGATACTTGTGGCACACAAAATGTAAAGCATACTGCCATCTGTCTTTCTACTACCAAAGTTGTATTCAAGAGCAGCAGTTGCAGTTATACCCTTCTCTGCATATATAGGTATTCTAATTTTATTACGCAATGCCTTTACAAATGGATATTCAAGCCATTCTTTATTCATTGATGATATGATTGGCTCGTACATAATTCCATTTTCATCCTTAAGTTCTGAAAATAGAGTAACTCCACCACCTAGGAACATAAAATCTGATAGATTCAGCTCTTTTTTGAATTCACGATAGCATTGGACTATCCTATTTACGATATCATCAGGATTATCTTTGGAGGAGATATGAAAGTGCTCAAGTTTCAAAAGATTCAATGAGAAATCAGAAATAGCAACTTCGCAATATATAGTTGAGATGTTGATACATAAGATAAAAAAGTTGTTTGTACTTACTTTATATAATAGAGGCTTTCGTCCTCCTGTTGATTTCTGTACTCCATATTCATCGATGAGCTTTCTATCTATCAACTCAGATATGTATTTACTAATTGATGATGCACCAATGCCCATAAATGAGCAGACCTGTGCTCTCGTTACTGGCTGATTGTGCAATATATAAGAAAATGCTTTTCTGGCGCCTACAGAAAGCTTTATTCCATCCAATGAAATAATCATAAATAAAAGTTATCAGATAAAACCAGCATTTGCAAATTTTACATTTCTCAAGTTGAATTTCTCTCAACAAGTACAGGTTCAATTACTATCTTATGTGAGATCCTGTCTCCATTGATCGCATGAATCAGATTGTTAACACTTTGCGTGCAGCAATCATAAAGCATAGTATCGAGGGAAGTTAATGTTGGATTGGTTATCTCCGAAAAACGAGAGTTGTTGATTCCAATAATCGCTATATCGTCAGGGATTTTCTTTCCCTTTTGTAAAATGACATGGATACCAATCATAGCAAGATAGTCTTCAGAGAAGATAATCGAATCTATCTTTGGATTATCATCGATGAAAGATGCTAGCTTGTTTATGATCGCATCATTTGCACTTCCTGTTGTCAAAACATAACTATTGCCACCAGAGATGTAGTGCTCGAAGCCTATTTCGAAACCTTTGAGCTTATTGTTATTGCTAGGAGTTTTGTTGTTGAGAACAAATGCTATATTCTTTCTACCCTTTTGAGAAAGAAGCTTTACACTTTCCAAAACACCTTTCTTCTCATCAGATATAACACCATAGACATTGTCTGCTTTAATATATCCATTGAACATAACAACAGGAAGAGTTGGAATGTATCTCTCTATTGCATCTGCAACAGTCTTATTTTGGTAAACAGAACCTACGAGAATCAATGCATCAATATTGCGTCTACTGAGAGTTTGCATTATCTTTTCCTGACCTTCTGGTTCAACGCCTGTGTTGTATATCAAGCAAGAATATCCAAACTTCGAAAGCTCTCGCTCTATGTAATAGATACTATCGGTATGATGCGTTGTACGCATATCAGAAATAAGGATTCCAACAATCTTTGTAGATTGCGTTACCAATGATTGCGCTGCAACATTTGGAACGAAATTATTCTCTTTCAATAGAGATAGTACCTTCTCTCTTGTTTCCTTTTTGACATGAGGATAGTTATTGATGACTCTTGATACTGTCGATGCAGAAACGCCTGCTTTTCTAGCAATGTCATAGATAGTAATTTCGTCCATGGATTTGACTATACCTAATTATCATGCAACAAGCAACAAAAAAAGAATCATATCATTCATTTTATGATAGATATCTGCAATCGATTTCATTATTATTTTATTCTTCTATTAATATTGAATTACCAAAATGTATTTAGATAACTTCTTTAAATACATTTAATTAGTATCTATTTGCCCCTGATTTTGATTTAATTTATCAAAACTTTATCTTGCACGATACAAAAAGATATGATTATATATACATAAGATTATTTGCAATCGGTTTCATACTTTTGAGGATATAGATGAAAATTACTGTTTTAGGCGCAGGCGCCATGGGTTCCCTATTTGGAGGGTACCTAGCAAAACACAATGAAGTTACACTTGTAGATGTATCATCTGCAGTAGTAGATGCCATTGAGAAAAATGGCATTGTAATAAAGGAAAAAGATGGTAGCGAGACTATCTCAAAGGTGCATGCAACTACAGATTCGTCAAGCCTCCATGTTCAAGATTTGATCATTGTATTTGTTAAATCAATGTTCACTGTCTCTGCCTTAGAGAACAACAAGCACCTTATTGGGAAAGATACCTATCTTTTGACACTTCAAAATGGTGCAGGACATGAAAGCAAACTATTGAAGTTTGCAGACAAGGAACATGTTCTAATTGGTTCTACTCAACATAACTCATCTGTAGTATCCCTAGGCGTCATCAACCATGGGGGCGCAGGTTTGACAAGCATTGGGGTTCTTGAAGGCAATAGCCCTAGAGTTCAGGAGATCGCTGACTCCTTCACAGCTTGCAACCTTGAATGCGTAAAGGCAGACAACATCCATAAGCAAATCTGGAAGAAGCTATTTACAAATACAGCAGCATCTTCATTAACTGCCCTATTCCAGGTTCCACTTGGATTTATCCACAGTGACGAGAATGCAAATTACCTAATGAGAAAGCTATGCGGGGAAGCTGTTGAAGTTGCAAATGCTTTGGGCTTGGATTTCTCTTTGGACGAAGTTATTAATGATGTTGAAACAGTTCTTATCAACGCACCTAATGGATATACATCCATCTATGCAGATATAAGGGATGGAAGAAAAACCGAAGTCGATACTATCAGCGGATCTGTTGTTGAAGCAGCAAAAGAACAAGGCATTGCCGTTCCCTACCATGACATGGTCGTTAAGTGCATACATGCACTAGAGAATAAAAACAAAAGATAATAGGAGAGAAAAAGATGGAAACAACATTCACACTCAATGGATTGAGAGTTGTAGATTTAACAAAGTACATCGATCCAGCAACAGAGACAAGAAGATGCACTCTTTATAGATTCAACACAGGCGGAATGATCCCAGATTATCACACCAATGTTGATATCATGACACACCTTGGAACACACTGCGAGTGTCCATATCACCATTTTGATGATGGTGCTAGTGTTGCAGATCTTCCACTAACATCATTCATGGGAAGAGGTCTATATCATGAGTTCAAGAACCTTGAGCCACTATCACACATATCAGCTCACGATCTAGATGAAGCAATTGGCGACAAGGTCAAGGAAGGAGATGTCGTAATCCTGGACTCTATTTACAAGCTCCCTCCTTTCACACCTGAGACAAATGGTCCAAATGATAAGAGACTTCTTGTTAATGGAGAGACAGCTCAATGGTTTGTTGATCACAAAGTTAAGTGTGTAGGTTTTGGTGATGGAGTATCAATTGAGAACTCGAATGAAGATGTTAAGCCATTCCATGATGTATGTATGGCAAAGAACATCACATTCCTAGAAGTATTGAAGAACATAGAAGAGCTTAAGAGCGAGACATTCTTCATCTCATTTGCTCCTATGTATATCAAGGGTCTCGATTCATGCCCTGTCAGAGTATATGCACTTGAAGGCTTGAAGGAGTTCGAGTAATGTTCTCAACTAAGCTTGGTGATGAATATAAGTATGACTTCAAGGCAAAGAAGTTCCAGATTGCTTTCGATTTTCTTAAGCGTGATGACCTTGCTTCCTTGCCTGTTGGTTGGATTGAACTTGAAGAAGGAGTCAGAGCAAGTATTCAAAGATATACATCCTTTGCTTGGGATGCAAATAGATTTGAAACTCACGAGAAGTACTTCGATGTTCAATATGTAATTGAAGGGGAAGAAACATGTGGAGTTAGCACAAGAGACGATCTTGTAACTGCAATTCCATATGACGAGAAGAATGATATCACATTCTATGAAGAACCAAAGCGTTATGGCGTTGTGCATCTGAATGCAGGCGAGTTCATCATCCTTTCTCCGGATGATGTTCATAAGCCAAGATGCCAAGCTGATAAGCCAATGGAAATAAAGAAGGTCGTTATAAAAGTTCCAGTTTGAGGCCTTTGGAAGATAGCAGATGTCGTTTGACTTCTGCTATTTTCTTATATCAATAGCAAACCTGCCCTAAAGAGCCAATAATATATAGCTGCATGTACAATACGCAACAAGCATACTGGTATTACTTTCTTACTAGGAAGGTGTACAGCTCCTGCAACAGTACATATTGTCGAGAAAGGAAGTGGAAGGACTGCTGAGATGATCAAGAATGGTGTTCCATATACTTTGATATATGCGCCCCATTTATCATTTGCTTTCTGCGTAAGTTTTCGAACAAATGCTATTTTATCAATCAACAAACCTATGCAATAGGATGTAACACCACCTAAGAAGGATGCAGAACCAACGAGGAAGATTGTCTCCAATGCATCCATACCAGCTGCGACCATCCACACAAGATCTGGAGAAAGTGGCAAGATCAAGGTATCTACTACATATGTATATAGAAAAATTGCACCACTAAGACCAAACTTCTGTTCAAACCATTCAATTGCCCCTGTATATGTCTCATGACCTACTGTCTTAAGTCCAATAACATAAAAGGCAAGCATGCAAAACAAAGACAGGAATCCTACTAGCAATATAGGCGCCCATCTTAGTTTTACTTCCTTCTCTTCAGGAGAGACTCCCTTTTTATCATCACTTTGCAAGTATGTTTTCCACCTTCTCAATCAAGTCATCGCCATCAATTAGGTAAGTTCCTCTAAAGAGATTGGTTCTTCCACCACCCTTTAGTCCTAATTCCTTCAAAATAAGGAATCTATCTTTTGTCCCGAAGTATAGAAATCCCTTCTTTTCTCCACTTTGAACTATAAAGACTTCCTTTCCACATTCAGAGACAATATCCTGGAACGCATCTACAGATAACTTTGTAGAAAATATAATATAATTCTTATCAGAAGCAAGAGTAGCACCATCAAGCTCAATCTGTGCTTGTTGTTTATCTCTCTCTTCGAGTGTTTTCTGAAGGTTATATACTTCCCTTTGAAGTCTTTCAATCTCTGCGAGAATATTCTCTCTTTCACTAGATAGAAGCTTTGACGCACCAAGTGCAATCTTCTCATTTTCCCTGCGATAGCGTTTTGCGCTTTCGGAGCAAGACCACATGGTTCTGACGTGACCTCGAATCTTCTCAATGCCTCTGAAACAAATCTCTCCAATTTCGGATGTGGATGCAACATGCACGCCTCCGCAAGCAACAGCATCAAGGCCATCTATAAAAACAACCTTCACTCTTCCTTCGACTTTGATTGACCTGCGCATATGTAAGTTTTCAGCATCCACATGGCTCATCTCTTTTTGATATATCTTCAAACCTTTTGTGATACTTTCATTGGCTTTGTCTTCAAGAGAAAGAAGCGTGGATGTACCTATCTCAGAAACATCTGTCTCGATAGTCAATATATCCTCACCTTGATGAACAGACACAGTTGATATGCCATATTCATGAAATAGAAGAGCAGACAATAAGTGCTGTGCACTATGCTCTTTCATATATTGGTATCGATGGTGCCAATCTAGAGACAGAATACCTTTGTCTCCGACCTTGAACCCAGATGCATCCTCTACAATATGAAGAGGAGTATCATCACTATCTTTTTGGCAATCCAGGATATTATTTTTCATAAAGACACCCCTATCTCCAGGCTGTCCTCCACACTCTGGGTAGAATATGGTTCTATCGAAAACCAGAGCATTGCCACGGATCTCAACAACTGTTGCTTCAATTTCCTTTAGGTATCCATCTAGGTAATATAAAAGTTCTGTCATACTCCATCCTCTCCACTCATTTTTGCAACAGGAAGCTTCAAGTGACACTTGTAGCCAACGATACGTGCTAGCACTGTTACGAATGCAGATATCCATAGAATTGCTGTATGATTGATATCGAATCTAAGAAGAAGCAAGAACACAAGGCTTCCAACAATGGATGCTGATGCATAGAAATCAGATGTGAATACCATTGGAATCTCTTTGGCAAACACATCTCTTAAGACACCGCCTCCGACAGAAGTGAGAATACCACTCATCAAAACACCAGCAGCTCCTACTCCCATATCCTGGGCTTTCGCACAGCCTATTGCTGTAAATACTCCAAGTCCTATTGCATCGCAATAAACGATCATAGACCATCTTCCTACAGCCTTAGGGCTTAGCAGGAATACCAACACTCCTGCAAGAACACATACAACCAGATATATATAGTTATTGAAGAATGCAACAGGAGTTGCACCTAACAGAACATCCCTAAGCATGCCGCCTGCGCATCCTACAGTTATTGCAAATACTATCACACCAAGAAAATCCAATCTGTTCTTTACAGCCTTTACAGCACCTGTGATAGCAAAGATGAACGTTCCAAAAATATCAAAGAAAAACAGCAGACTATTTTGCATATGCTAGGGTATCTCCAAAACAATTCTGATGATAGATTCTTAACACAGAAAATACAATTAACAAAAGGGTGTAAAAATATTATATTCAGATTATGGGAAAGATAAAAAGCGCGTGGGAAATCGCATTGGAAAGAACAGAGAATATCGTTGTTGATGCTGACAAGATCAGACACAACGAGACATTGGATAAAATCAGACGTCTTGCTGGAGCTTATCTTTTAAACGATGAGAACAATATCGAAAAGCTTCAGGATGACTATAAAGAGTTTGACAAGAATGACCTAAAGGAAGCTTTGGAAAGAACAATCCTCAACGGCCTAACACTACCTCCTGATGAAGTAACAGATGACAGATTCGAACGTATTGCGAATCTGTTTACTCTTGCTGTAGGACACGAAGAGAGTTCTTCTGCACTTCTGGAACAGATTATCAATCTTCTGAAGCAATATCCTATGCATAGAAAACAGCTTCTGGATCAAATGAAGGCACAATTTGAGCCAATGCTAAGAGAGAAAGAAGCTCAGATGAGAGACCAATATGGTCAGGATGTGCACCTAACACTGGAAACAGATAAGGAATTTGCACAGCTTGCTAGACAGAATCTCGATAAGCTTGAAGGGCAATATCAAGGAACACTTGATGGCGCAAAAGAAGAGCTGAAGAAATACTTCTAACACATTCTCCCACTACTCAGGCAATGTCATTAAGTTAAGAACTTAAGACAGATAAAGAAGTCATCAATGGTGGATTGTTCATATAATCTTGCTGTTGATGACTTTTGTTTTATACATACATGCCTAGAACTACATGATTTTGGTCA
>CAKQTE010000090.1 GCA_934276485.1 uncultured Spirochaetales bacterium
GACCAAAATCATGTAGTTCTAGGCATGTATGTATAAAACAAAAGTCATCAACAGCAAGATTATATGAACAATCCACCATTGATGACTTCTTTATCTGTCTTAAGTTCTTAACTTAATGACATTGGCCCATATTCTGAACAGACTTAATATAGTGGAGAACTGTAGATTATCAGTTCTCTTCTTCCTTTGTAGAGAGAAGCAATCTAAGCTTGTAGCCACTGTTGATTTCCTTCTCAAGAAGAGTGGATGCAAAACCATCTGCAATGTTTTCCTTTGAATCTCTTGTTAGTGCATATGTCAAAGTAGAGATTAAAATTACCTTTTGCATTGCTTCCTTGTTATACCAGATTTCACCTCTATATTCATTGCATTGAGTTAGATTCATTACGCCTGAATCATTCAAGAGAGGTGCAATTAACTCAACAGGAGATGCGTTTTTGTTATTATCCATCTCTGTGTACATATTCACACTTGATACCAATAGGGCAGCTTCATGCATCAAAGCTCTTGCTTCATTTTCAGATAGTTCCAAGCTCTGCACTTTATCAGCGAAGAAATATTCTAGAAGAAGTCTATCTGAGACTTCCATCATCGATCTATGATCTTGGTCTTCACTGAAAGGAAGCATGAATAGAGCAGATGTGAAAGCAAGTGAGAGTGTGTTGTCGATAGATGCCCAGCTTGAGAATACCTTAGCTCCATTCTTTCCAAATAGCTTTGCAAGATTCTTGATCATCTTTACAACAGGAGCAGGATCAACATCCTTAGGCTCAACCTTGATCATTGATTTAACCGTCTCATCCAAGCTTGGATATAGCTCATATAGCAGAGAATAAGCTTCTGCAAGATTTAGAAGCAATGTTCTTTCAGTAACTCTGGTTGCCTTTCCTTTGATGATATCTTCAATAGCGTTGAAGGTTTCTTCACTCTTAAGCTCTTCCATTGCTTTATAGACAGGAGAAAGACGCAACAAACCTACTGCTACTCTGATATCCTTGATACCCTTTCCTTTATAGAGAGAGTAGATCTTTTCATATACACCATCTGTGTCCTCAACTTCCCTGATGTTCCAATATACTCTTGCTTCATATCCATTGAGAGCGAAAGTCAAACCACTGTCGAAGACATTCATTGATGGCATGATATATGTCATTCCATCTGAGAAGTTATCGAATAGGACATAATGGTTTGGACTGAAATGCAAAGAAAGGTTCTCTGCAAGTGTTGTTGTAACAGTCTTCTTCTCTGAGTCTTCCTTTGAAAGTTTCTCAACTGACTTATGGATTGTTCCTCCGCAACGCTCGTATTGGTTGTTAACAAGAACAAGGGTGCGCTCTGAGCCAACACCATTAACAAATGCATAGATTGATTCCTGTACAGAGCTACCATCATAACAGTCATAGAGGTTGAATGCATCAACGCCGCTGAATAGATATCTCTTTCTTAGAAGAGGGAATATCCTTCTGTAGTGCTCTCCAACAAACCATTCATTAGGCTTTTCATCATAGTATGCTCTTTGGTATTCCATTCCATACTTTTCCTTGAAGCCTTCGATCTGACCGTGGCCAATCATTGGAAGACCAGGAATAGTTGCAAGAAGAGTAGCGATGGCAAAATATCTGTCTCCATCTCCAAATTGACTGATAGCGGTATCTTCATCAGGATTGTTCATGAAGTTTACATAGCGCTTTAGAATCTCTGGCTCAAACGCAAGAGTGTTCTTGATAGATTGTCTATATTTCTGGTTCTCTTGGTTCTTGAGCATGTTCATGAACGCAGAGTTATATACTCTATGCATGCCAAGAGTTCTTACAAAGTAGCCTTCCATCATCCAGAAAGCCTCTGCAAGAAGAAGAGTATCTGGCACTTCGACAGCTATTCTATCTACAACTTCTCTCCAGAACTCTTCAGGAATTCTCTTATTAAACTCGCTAACATCCATTGCATGAGCTGTTCTTCCTGCAATATCACCACCTGTGCCTGGCTTTGGATACCAAAGTCTTTCGATGTGTCGTTTAGCTAGCGTCATTGCAGCATCGAATCTTATGATAGGGAAGTTTCTAGCTACATGGATGATCTTCTGAATAACAGCTTCTCTTGTGACAGGATTTAGATAATCAAGCTGTGCTGTGTCATTCCAAGGCATTGTTGTTCCATCGTTGCCATGGAATACATATCTGACTTGTCCTGTTCTCTTGTCTTTGAGCATGAATGTTACAGCAGCATCAGTTCTGTCATAGTAGTGGTCTTCAATCTTTACTTCCCAATCTGGGTTTGTTGAAAGATCTGGGCCGTTGTAGGTGTAGTTAGGAAATGGAGGATAATCTTGGCTGATGTAGTAATCAGGGTGCTCATATACCCAGTTTCCATCGATACCTGTATGGTTAGGAACCATATCGGATGCAAGTCTTATTCCTCTTATCTCACAACGATGACGAAGATTTTCAAGAGCACTCCATCCTCCGATAGTCCATGAGATATCATAATCCTTCAATGAATATGCACTTGCAACTGCATCTGGATTTCCACATAGATGCTTGATCTCGGCAGAAGCATGGGATCTTTCCCATAGACCAATAAGCCATAGGGCGGTGAATCCTCTTTTCTGCAATAGATCCAGTTCCTCATCTGGAATCTGATCAAGGGTTTTTATAGGACGCTCATATTTCTTTGACAGCTGATCAAGCCAAACAAGTGTTGATTTTGCAATCATTACTACCTTAGGCATCCAATTTGAGTCGTCAGAGAATGCTTCATACTCATTCATTTCATCTGAAGAGTAGTCGATAACAGGCATTGGGCCTGGAGAGCCTCCAAAGCCATGGTCTTTCTCTTCTTCTCTGATGTAGTCGAGAGAAAGCTCTAGAATATTCTTCAACTCAGCGGGGAGCATTATGGACCATTCTTTTAGAATGTATCCAATCTGAGCATTCAAATCCTCTGGAAAGAGACGAGCTGGCATTGATAGGAATGTAAAGATATCTGAAGTGTTTGGGTTTCCATCTCTCAAGTCATCCTTAACAAAGGAAGAGAGAACAGAAGAGAGAGCTCTCATTGTAGTAGGGAACACCAATCCCTCAGGAGAGAGAAGAGGCTTTGTCGCTTGTAATAGAGCTGGGTTTTCAATCATTAGCTGATAGATGAAAAAACCTCTCATATCCTCTTCTTTTCTTTTCTCTAGGGAAGGTGCTGGCTTTTCATGCTCTAGAACAATAGAAGGAAATTCCTTTGAAAACAATAGAAGCGCGTTTCTTAGTTCTTCATTGCTTTCTACAGTTGCTAAACGTCTTGAGAAATAGTCTTTCTGTCCATCCTCCAACAAGAACGACAATACTACTTGATAGATCATATGCAAGACAGCGGAAGCATTCAGCTTTCCTGCTGAAAGAAATGAATCTGATTTTCCTGCTTTTTTTCTATCTTCATTATATTTGTAAGCAACTTCTGCTGCCTGCCTATAGAAAGAACCCATACCTTTTTCTGTTGAAAAAAGTGGCTCTTGGATATCTATGAATCTTCTGGTTGTTTCCGAAATTCTGAAATCACGATTTTCCATGTGAAAAAACCTCTCTTGCGTTGTATTTTAACATAGCAAACAATCCCTTGCTCTCTTTTTCTAGAACAAAGTGGTCATTTGTGGAAAAGAAAATTAGTTTTAGCTTTACTATTCTAATGGTTATTGTTGATATGGTCATTGACAATTATTGGAAATAAGTAGGAAAAGCATGCTTTTTAAGAAAAAAGTATCTTCTCTGTGTCTTTTTGAAGGAATCTCATATAATGGCTCTATTATGAAGACATATAGAAAAACAATTCTGATCATATTGCTCGTTGCTCTATTGCTATCTTGTTCTAAGAAAGATGATTTAAGGTTAGAAAGCCTTTCTGATAGTCAGAAGGGCGCTTATAGCTATGGAATGCTTCAAGCTACAAATGACAAAGATGCAGGCATTGTCATGGATGGATCTTACTTTGCACGAGGCGTTCTCGATGGATTTGATAGCACATTTCTTTATTCCAATGCAGAGGCCAATGCCATATTGCAAGCATATTCGCAAAGTGGAATAAGCGGGGATTGTGGAAAGGAAGTCGATAGCGTAATAGCAATAAAAAGCTTGAAAAAGCCAGAAGGAATCCATAAGCAATTTTCTTATATTGCAGGGTATCTATATACACCTCCTGTAGAGACAGAAGAGGATATAAAGCTATACATTGCTGGTTATTTCGATGTTCTATATGGAAGAAATACCTTGCTTGATAAAGAGAATGCAACTTCTGTATTCAGTTCTTGGAGAGATAAGCTTCTAGAGGGATCTGAAGCGAAAGCTCAAAAGGTCAGAGAAGAGAATCTACAGAAAGCCGAAGACTTTCTTGCTGAGAACAAAAAAAAGGAAGGCGTAGTTGTTTTGGAAGATGGTCTACAGATCAAGAAGAATGTTTCTTCCACAACAGGTGATATTCCTCAAGAAACAGACAGTATCATCGTTGACTATAAGCTAACACTTCTCGATGGCACTGTTGCAGATCAAGGCACTGACGTTACATTCTCTCTTCAAAGCTTGATCCCTGGCTTTGTTAAAGCTGCATTGAACATGAGAGAAGGTGAGAGTATTACAGCATATATCCACCCGGAATTAGGATATGGTGAAAGAGATCTTGGAAATATAGGGCCAAATTCTCTCTTGATTTTCGATATCACATTAAAAGAGATCAAGAAATAACAGAAACTTCCTGCTCTTTCTCCGGATTCTCAAGTAGTGCTCTTGCTTTGGAAAACAGCTGTTCTAGCGTAATGCTTTCGTCCTTTGTAAATGGAGATGTTACAAATACTCTTACATTTCCATATTTAGGGCGACCAATTCCTATTTTCAAACGATAGAAATCATTCGAACCAAGGCGTTCCTTTATTGATTTAAGTCCGTTGTGACCTTTAAGGCCTCCGCCTTGCTGGATCTTGGCCTTCCCAAAAGGAAGTTCTAGGTCATCATGAAAGACCAACACTTCCTCGGGTTTTATCTTGAAAAACGAGGTGCATTCAGATACTGCTGTTCCAGACAGATTCATATATGTAACAGGTTTTAGAATCTTCTTTGTACCTTCTTGTACATATAGAGAATGGAACTTCATCTGCCATGAAGCATTTGGATATAGATAGTCACAAAACAGAAAACCTGCATTATGACGAGTATTTTCATATTCTTTTCCTGGGTTTCCAAGGAAGACAAAAAGCCTAATCATGGTGTAAATTATAGCAATTAATGGAGGGCTATAATATGGCAGTAGCTAAAAAGAGTGCTAATTTCGTGCTCGGAATCTTGATCGGTTTGCTTTTCATTTGCATGGGCATTGAAGGAATTGCAGATCTAGGCACAAATGAACTATATAGAGCAATCGATAGTGATATTTGGAATATATTGATGGGAGTTATTATTCTTCTTGCTGGTCTTATGCTTCTTGTTCAGACTCTAGGCTTTGGCAAGCTTCCAAAGGCATATACTCTAATTGCTCAGATAGTAATTGTTGTTATCTGGATTCTTGTAATCGTATTTGCTGACTTTGTTTATGGTGTTAAGCACACATCAGGAGCAGAGTGGATTGTTTGGCTTGAGAACTTGATCTATCACATCATGATCCTAGCTTGTGTCGGAATCGTATGTTTCCCAACACTTGCAAAGGCTGCAAGCAAAGCAAAGAAGTGATCTTTATCGAGATGTCTTGACTCCTGATTTTGGGCAATAAGCGTTCTCTGAACACTTTGAGCACCAAGGAGAGATAGGGACACAAACAAATTGGCCATAGCGTACAAGTAGCTCATTGAGAGATATCCAGAAGCGCTGTGGCATTATTTTTCTCAATTCCTTCTCTGTTTCCTCTGCTGTCTTTGTCTTCACCCAACCTAGGCGATTGCATATTTCGTGGACATGACAATCTACACATAGTGCATCTATATTAAAGCCTAGATTCAACACCAATGATGCTGTCTTTATCCCAACTCCAGGCAGAGAAAGAAGAGCATCCATATCTGATGGAATCTTTCCATCATGTTTATCGATTATTATTTTGGATATTTCCTTCAACTGTGTAGCTTTCCTTTTATAAAAACCAGATGCTTTGATTGCTGATGCAATTTCCTCTATGGATAGTGCATTCAGTTGATACACGTTCTTGGCAATGCTAAATAGCGATAGAGAGGATGAAAGAGTTGCGCTGTCTCGAGTGCGTAGTGACAGTATTGTCGATACCAATATTCTATATGGATCATTATCCTCTAGCGCTATGATCGAAACAGCAGGAAGAGGAGCTCCAACCTCTTCTAGAGTATGGGAAAATTCTTCAAATATTCTATCTAGGTATGCTTCCTGTAACATCTATTATGTCCTTTCTCTGTTGAATATTACTTTGGAAAAGATATAGCATTTATCCATGATTGTAATCCTCAAACAGGGTATAACAGCCCAAGAAAAAGATAAAGTAACATCCTTCTTGAAAGAGAAGGGCTTTCTTGTTAAGGAAATTGTTGGACAGTGTGACACTGTGCTTGGAGCTGTGGGAACAGCTAGCTTGGATCCAAGAACAGTAGAGCTTTTCCCAGGAGTAAGTTCGGTTGTTCCAATTTCCAAACCATATAAACTAGCATCTCGTGAAATGAAGAAGGAAGATACCATCGTATCTGTTGGACGTGTCAAAATTGGCGGCAATAGGGTATGTATGATGGCAGGCCCTTGTGCTGTCGAATCATATGATCAGATCATGACCATTGCAGAGAAAGTCAGGGAAGCTGGTGCTGTAATCCTAAGAGGAGGCGCATTTAAACCAAGAACAAGTCCATATTCATTCCAAGGCTTAGGAGAGGAAGGACTGAAGCTTCTTAGAGCAGCAGGCGACAAGTTCGATATGCCAGTTACAACAGAAGTTGTTTCTCCTATGGATGTCGATATGATGACTGGCTATATCGATATGTTCCAGATAGGTGCAAGAAACATGCAGAACTTCGAGCTATTGAAGGCTGTTGGAAGAACGGGAATGCCTGTTCTATTAAAGAGAGGCATCTCTGCTACTATCGAAGAATGGCTAATGGCAGCTGAATACTTGATGGCAAGTGGCACCGATCAAGTTGTGCTTTGTGAACGAGGAATAAGAACATATGAGAAAGCTACAAGAAATACACTCGATTGTTCTGCAATCCCTGTTGTCCAAAAGCTATCACACTTACCTGTAATCGGAGATCCTTCTCATGCAACAGGCATGAGAGATATGGTTTCTCCGATGGCTCTTGCCCTAATTGCTAGCGGTGCATCTGGCTTGATCGTAGAGGTTCATAACAGGCCAGAGTGTGCTCTATCCGATGGACCACAGTCTTTGTATCCATCACAATTCGAGAAATTGATGAGAGATGTTGAAGCATTATGTCCAGTTGTTTCAAAGAGCTTGGAAAGAGTACCTAGAATCATTCCTGAATCAATAAAGAAAGAGAGTGTTGAAGAGTTAAAGCACCCTGAAAATCTTGTAGTTGCATTTCAAGGCGAAAGAGGTGCGTTTTCAGAGCTAGCATTAAGACGAACATTTGATGAAAGCGTTGGAGTTCTGCCTTGTCATACATTTGCTCAGGTTTTTGATAGTGTATCATCTGGAAAAGCTAAGTATGGAGTTGTTCCTGTGGAAAATACATTGGGAGGAACTATCAACGATACTTTGGATCTATTGGCAATGCATCCTGAGATTACTGTTGTTGGGGAACAACAAGTAAGAGTAATACATAATCTGATAGTTCTTCCAGGAACAAAGCTTGAAGATATCAAACACGTGTATTCTCATCCACAGGCTCTTGCTCAATGCAAGGAATTTCTGTCTACAGAGCTAAAGGATGCAGAGCTTGTTCCTTACTACGATACAGCAGGATCTGTGGAGCTAGTTAAAAACAGAGGAGACAAAACAATTGCAGGAATTGCTGGTGCTCCTGCTGCAAAATATCACTCAATGGAGATCCTAAAGCAGGGAATCGAGACAAATCCTAGCAACTATACTCGTTTCTATATCATCACAAGAGAGGAGAATGCAGATATATTCCGCACCCAGGCAAAGCCTGATAAGGTTGCTATCACATTCTCTGTCTCTGATGAGCCAGGAGCTTTGATGAATGTCTTGGGTATTCTTAAAAAAGAGGGCTTGAATATGTCGAAGCTAGAATCTCGCCCTATTGCAGGAAAGCCTTGGGAATATACTTTCTTCTGTGAGCTACAGCTCCATGATGAAGAATCATACAAGAAGGCAATTGAAGAGATCAAAGAGGCAAGTAAGACATTCAGGGAGCTAGGACAATATAAGAGCGTATTGTAATGGAAAAAAGAAGCTATCAGCCAGTGTTGCTATTTATGGGAGTGATGTCTGTCATAGGACTTCCTGAGGATCTAAAGGCCAAGCTTGAAGAAGAGTTTGGCCCAATTGATATTATTACAGAACCATTTGATTTTTCCTTTACAGATTACTATGTGCCTGAAATGGGAGAGGGAATAAAGAGATTCTTCATATCTTTTACTCGCTTTGTCTCTCCTGATGAACTTGCTAGGATCAAGACGATTACCAACTCGTTGGAAAAAGAATATGCAGAAGGAGAGAATCGCAAGATAAATCTGGATCCGGGAATAATCAGTGAAGCGAATCTTATTCTTGCAACAACAAAGAACCGCTCACATAGAATTGCTATCGGAATGGATTTGTATGCTGAAGTTACCTTGATCTATCAAAATCATGGATGGCAATCATTTTCGTGGACATATGCAGACTATCGAAGTGATATGGTTCAACAGACAATGACTGCGTTGAGAAAGAAATATCTACAAGATAAGAAAAATCACTAGCAAAAAACAGAAAATAGGACATCTATTATTATGATCGTCTTATTTATTCTTTTGATTTTACTCTCATCGTGTTCGTTTAATGGCTATACAACTCTCACCTGCCATATTGCTGATGAACATCCATATGAGCAAGCATCGGGCACTTCTATGTGGCATAGAGTTGTTTATTTTGATGGCAAGGATGTGAAATCTTTTAAGTTGGATGCAGGTGTGCGCACTTTCAAGATTCATGTCAGAACAGGAGGCTTAAGGCCTGTTGTTGTCATCCCTTTGAATAAGCTGTCCCCAATTGGAGGCTACTACGAGGATGGTTGCAATACGTATGTAAACCTCTATTCGGAGAATGGAAGCTTTCTTAATACACTTCTTGATGGAGCTAAGGTAAGAGCTGATGCTGTTTCTTCTCTGTCTCTAGAGTGGCTAAAGTCCACAGGCTATGACTTTGGCACAATTGATCAAGCTTCATTTCTCGAGAGTTTGTTTGATGGCAATCTAACGCAAGAGAAGGTCAAGAACTCCCCATATTTTCATCCCAAGATAGACTCTATATCAGATGGACACTGGATCAGCGATTCAGTGAAAGCAGATTCATTTACTATCAGGGGAGAGGATGAGATAGTGTTGAACCTGTTTGCTGGGGTGTATAATTTCTGGTGTGTTGAAAAGAACCTATTACTAACAGTTGTTATCGCAGAAGATGGAAGGATGTATACGATGATGGATGCACTTCCAGAGCTGTTGCGATAGTAGATAACTTTTTGAGTTTATTCTATCCTTGTTGTTATGGAATCGCTTAGGGAATTATATAGAATTGGATATGGTCCTTCTTCGTCCCATACTATGGGACCAAGATATGCTTCAGAACGCTTTATTGCAGAGCATCCAGCTGTTAAGAAGGTTAGAGCAGAACTATATGGTTCCTTGGCTGCAACAGGAAAAGGACACTTAACAGATAAAGCAATCAGAGAGGTATTCTCAAAGCATAATATTGATTTGGAAATACTTTGGTTTCCAGATACCTTCAAACCTTTCCATCCAAATGCCGTTAGCTTTTTTGCACTCGACCAAGAAGGAGTTGTAGATACTTATTATTCTGTTGGTGGTGGAAAGATCATCAAGGAAGGCGAGAAAAGCGAAGTCGATAGCGAAGTGTATCCAACGGAGGAAGTTGGAAACATGAAGAAGCTTCTTTCTTATTGCGATCAAAATGGTTATCAGATTTGGGAAGTCGCAATAGAAAAAGAAGGTCCAGAGATCTTGAAATACGCAGAAGAAGTCTGGAATGTAATGAAGGATGCCATCGAGCGTGGAATACAGGGCGAAGGACTTATTCCTGGAGGGTTGAAACTCAATAGAAAAGCTTGCCAATGTTATTCAAAGGCTATGGATTTTGCAGGTCCATTGGGAAATACATCTATTGCTCTTTCATATGCATTGGCGGTGTCTGAAGAAAATGCATCAGGTGGAAAGATAGTTACAGCTCCAACTTGCGGTAGCTGTGGTGTACTTCCTGGAGTGTTGTATTATCTTCAACGTGAATATCATCTGTTGGACATAAGGATTCATAGAGCACTTCTAACAGCAGGTATGGTCGGAAACATCGTTAAACACAATGGTTCTATATCTGGCGCTGAAGTAGGTTGCCAAGGGGAAGTAGGGGTTGCTTGTGCCATGGGAGGAGCTGCTGCTGCACAGCTTTTAGGTGGCACTATTTATCAAATAGAATATGCCGCAGAGATGGGGCTTGAGCATCACTTAGGCTTAACTTGTGATCCTTTGATGGGACTTGTGCAGATTCCTTGCATAGAGAGGAATGCCATGGCCTGTATGCGTGCTGTAGACCATGCGTCCTTTGCTTTGATGTCAGATGGAAGACATAAGATTTCATTTGATGATGTTGTTGAAGTAATGATGGAAACTGGCCATGCGCTTCCATCTCTTTATAGAGAGACCAGTATGGGAGGACTCGCTAGAATACACGAGCTATAAGCAATGTATAGCCTTATGGCTATCTATTTCGGTATTCGCTATTGACAGCCTCCAACGGCAAAGTTCGTGAGCTTTATCGGCTAGGTATGAAACAGCTCTATTTTATGTTCCTTCTTAAAAGACCTATCTCCATATATTAATTTTTTGCTTGACACATATCCCCCCCCCCCCCCCGACTAATCTGTTTAAACCAAAAGAATTACATTAATGGAGGCCCCCTATATGAGAAGAGTTATAGCATGCTTTTTAACTATCGCACTTGTTTTATTTGCATTCACTGCTTGTGAAAATAAAACACCTACTCCTGGTACTGGTTCTAATACTGGAGGTTCTATCAGCGAGCCTACAATTCCTGATCCTGGTATAACCACTGCACCAAAAGCAACTATTGATCAACTATCTGATTTCCAGCATTTGTATAGGTATTCTTTTTTGCAAAAGAATGTTGCTATCACAGGTGTGGTCCTCAATGGCGATGTATACATTTTTACAAATGTTGAAGTAAAAAATGAATTTACCGAAAAAATAGGTGTATTAAACGGAACATTTAAAGATACTCCAGAAGAGATTTCAATGGATATTTCTTTTACCAATTTAGATGATAAAACATCTACTGTTTCGGGGACTATAAAAAGAGAAGGAAAAGATACCGTAATATCTGTAAATGGTGATAACTGTCTTATCCACCGCTACCAGATTCCTCCTTATCGTGATCTAGCACAATCAATCCCTAATAAACCAGAATTATCACCTGTATTCAATAGTTATATTGCCCCTCAAATGCATAATGCCATGAGTACAAAACCAGAAGGTTTTAAAGATTTAGGTGATGACGCTTATCTGTATGAAAATATCAAATGCCTTGATACAGAAGGAAAAGTCATAGGAAATCTAAATGGAATATTTTCTCTTTCTTCAGACAACCTATACGCAAATATAACCTACGAGGATAATAACGGAGAGACTTATACTTTTATTACTTTCTGGGAAAAAATTGGTGAAGATACTTATGTTTCTACTATCAATGGCGAAAATTGTCAGTTCAATCGTTAGTAAGAAAACAACAATTGATTACTTTTGAGTTTAAGTTTGAGCTGACATTGTGTTTAAGCAGGAGAATGATTGCTCAAATTAAAGCCAATGATTTAGGTTGATTTTTTTGAAAAAGAGAGCTGTCTCATTAATATTTCTAATTATGAAACAGCTCTATTATTGTGATGAACTCTTATTTAACTACGAAGTTTACAAGTTTTCCAGGAACAACGATTTCCTTAACAAGAGTCTTTCCATCAAGGTAAGACTTTACTTTTTCATCGTTCTTGGCAGCTTCCAGTAGCTCATCCTTTGATGCATTTGCGCTAACTTGTACTCTACCTCTTAGCTTTCCATTGACCTGTACAACAAGCTCTATCTCATCGTCCTTTGTCTTTGCTTCGTCATACATTGGCCATGGCTCAAGAGCAACTGATGGCTTGTGTCCAAACATCGCCCAAAGCTCTTCAGATAGGTGAGGAGTGTATGGAGAGAGTAGAAGAGTAAGTGTTTCCATAGCTTTCTTAGGAACAACTTCCAATCTATTAAGCTCATTTACAAATACCATCATCTGGGAAATAGCAGTGTTGAAGCTTAGATTTGCTGTGTCCTCAGATACCTTCTTGATGGTCTTATGCATTAGCTTATCAAGATCCTTTGGCATCTCTATCTCTTCAATCTTCTTCTCTGTTGCGATTCTCCAGATTCTATCAAGGAATCTATAAACACCTATAAATCCATTTGTTGCCCATGGCTTTGATTCTCTCAATGGTCCCATGAACATCTCGTACATTCTTACTGAGTCTGCACCGTAGTCTCTGATAAAGTCATCTGGGTTGATTACGTTCTTTAGAGACTTACTCATCTTGGCAATAACCTGTGTGAGCTCTTCGCCAGTAGCTTTCTCGTAGTACTTTCCATCTTTCTCTTCAACTTCATCAACTGGAACAAGAGTCTTGTTCTTTCTCTGATAAGCGAATGATGTGATCATGCCTTGGTTGACCAAGCGCTGGAATGGTTCTGGTGTTGATACTAGTCCCAAGTCATATAGTACATGGTGCCAGAAACGAGCATACAAGAGGTGAAGAACTGCGTGCTCTGCTCCTCCTACATACAAATCTACAGGCATCCAATATTTCTCTTTCTCTGGATCTAGGAATGCTTTCTCGTTCTTTGGATCGATATATCTTAGATAGTACCAGCAAGAACCTGCCCACTGAGGCATTGTGTTAGTCTCTCTCTTTGCATCCTTTCCACACTTAGGACATTTGCAGTTTACCCACTCTGTAACATTTACAAGAGGGGACTCTCCTGTACCAGAAGGCTCATATTTTGAAACTTGAGGAAGTGTCAAAGGAAGCTCTTCTTCTGGAACCAATACAGTTCCACAATCAGGGCAATGAATTAGAGGAATTGGTTCACCCCAATATCTTTGGCGTGAGAAAACCCAGTCTCTTAGCTTGTAATTAACTGCCTTATGACCACAGCCTTCCTTTTCAAGATATTCAAGCATCTTCTTGATAGCATCTGCTTTATTCAGTCCATCAAGCCAATCTGAGTTAACGTGTATTCCATCTTCTGTCCAAGCTTGAGTCTGTACATCAACTTCGCTTTTTAGTACTTCGATGATAGGGAGATTGAAATTCTTTGCAAATTCCCAGTCTCTGTCATCGTGAGCAGGAACTGCCATGATAGCACCTGTTCCATATGAGATAAGTACATAGTCAGCGATCCAAATAGGAATCTTCTTTCCATTTACAGGGTTGATAGCATAAGAGCCTGAGAATACACCAGTCTTGTCTTTGTTGAGGTCTGTTCTCTCAAGATCTGATTTGTGCTTTGTCTTCTCCAGGTATTCATTTACAGCATCTCTCTGTTCATCTGTTGTAAGCTTTGCTACCATTGGGTGCTCTGGTGCGATAACCATATATGTTGCCCCAAAGAGAGTATCACAACGGGTTGTATATACCTCTAGTTTCTCTCCAGGGTGCTTCTCGAGCTCAAAGAATACTGCTGCTCCCTCTGATTTTCCGATCCAGTTGCGCTGCATTGCTTTAACGCTCTCTGGCCAATCGAGAGAATCGAGGCCTGCAAGAAGTCTATCTGCATATGCTGTGATTCTTAGCATCCATTGTCTGATGTTCTTCTTCTCAACCTTTGCGCCACATCTTTCGCAGTGGCCTTCCTTTACCTCTTCGTTAGCAAGACCTGTCTTACATTCAGGGCACCAGTTGATCGGAGTATTAGCCTCATAAGCCAATCCCTTCTCATATAGCTTCTCGAAGATCCACTGTGTCCAATGGTAATAGTCTTCATTGCAAGTTGAGATCTCCCTGTCCCAATCATAGCTGAAGCCTAGGGATTTGATCTGTCTACGGAAGTTATCGATATTCTTGTTTGTTGTAACAAGAGGATGGGTTCCTGTTTTGATCGCATAGTTCTCAGCAGGAAGTCCGAATGAATCGAAGCCCATTGGATGGAGTACATTGTATCCATTCATTCTAAGATATCTGCAATAGATATCTGTTGCTGTATAGCCTTCAGGATGTCCTACGTGAAGACCTGCTCCTGATGGATATGGGAACATATCCAAGACATATGCTCTTTTATCTTTTGGAACAGAAGGATCTTCGACTGCCTTGAAGGTCTTGTTCTTTTCCCAATATTGCTGCCACTTTGGTTCAATTTCATTAAAAGGATATTTACTCATGGCAAGGATTTTAGCACTTAGAGTACAAAATAGCCATAAGAGGATATTCGTCTGACTATTGCAAAAATGTACAATTCTCCATGCTGAATGTAGATAAGTAAGCTTTATCCTCTCTTCCATGCCAAGGAGAGAAGCCTGCTTTATGGATGTGCTTACCGAATGTACAATTTCGGAATATTGCCTTTCCTTCATCGCGCCAAGGACGCATTAGATAAACAAATTCCTCTTTATCTATGTGAGATGTGAATTTGCAAGAATCGAAGAGAAAGCCTTTGCCTTCTTTCTTTCCAGAAGGCGCTGCGACATAGCCCTCGTCTACGCTTTCAATCTCTACGCTTTTGAATACAGCGTCTCCGCCTCCAAAAATAAAGTCAATGCTACCAGAGATATATCCACCTTCATATAAAAGAGTAGAGAGTTTTCTTTCTGTAAAGCATCTTGGGCCATAGAAACCTCTCTTTTCTCTCTCCTCATCAGGAAGAGGAGATATAAACAGAGTATCTTGGTTTGCCTTAAGCGTAACGTTCTTCAAGTGAGCATTCTCTACATCTAGATATAGAGCCAATGCCTGTCCGACATCTTTTCCGCTTCCGGATGCGTTATGGAATGCGATGTTCTCAAGATATAGCTTTTCGCCAGAGAAGAATGCGGTATAAGTTCTGAAAGTCCCTCTCTTTAAGCCATCAGGCATGATCTCACGAGCGAAATCGGAATTGATTACAATTACATTGCCTCTTGCGATGATCGATAGGTCTTTCTTGTCTGAAAAGAGCTTTTCCTTATATATGCCTTCGCATACATAGATAGTTGCTTCTATATTGTAAGGAATTGCATTCAATGCTTCCTGTATATTATCAAAATCCCCTGATCCATCTTTTGCAACAACAAGCTCTAGCATCTTTAGTGGCCTCCAACTATTTATATGATGATATATTTCCATCTCTTAGGAGAGAACAGAATATGCATTTTTCAGTTGTTTCGAAAAAAACATACTTTCGTCTTAGAACGAAATTTGCAAGCTTTTGTTATTTTACGCTATACTAAGAAATATGGCATATGACGAAAGCAATATTAAATCCCTTTCTTCAATAGAGCACATCAGATTACGTCCTGGAATGTATATTGGAAGATTGGGAAATGGTTCACATCCCGATGATGGTATTTATATTCTGCTAAAAGAAGTTATCGACAACTCCATCGACGAGTTCATGGAAGGACATGGCGATAGGATAAACGTTACTGTTGAAAACAGAAGAGTAACAGTCAGAGACTTTGGTCGAGGTATCCCACTCAATAAGGTGATTGAGTGTGTTTCTGTTATCAACACAGGTGCAAAATACGATAACGAGGCATTCCAATATTCTGTAGGTCTTAATGGTGTAGGTACAAAAGCTGTCAATGCTCTTTCTACAGAGTTTGAAGTTACAAGTATCAGGGATGGCGAATATCTATATGCCTCTTTCAAGTTAGGAGAACTTCAAAAGAAGAAGAGAGGAAAGACAGATCAACCTAACGGTACAGAGATGAGTTTCATTCCAGATTCCTCTCCTGAGGTATTTGGAAACTATGAATATAACGAAGATTATATTCGTGAGAGACTGTGGAACTATGCTTATCTGAATAAAGGTTTAACTATCTCATTCAATGGACGCCTTATTAAGAGCCAGAGAGGTTTGATGGATCTTGTGCATAAGATTCTTGGAGAAGATGGACTATACCCATTGATTACATTCAAGAATGAGCATTTGGAATTTGCATTTACTCATACAAATGGCTATGGCGAGAGCTATCACTCATATGTCAACGGACAATATACCTCTGATGGAGGAACTCATGAAGCTGCTTTCAAGGAAGGTGTATTGAAAGGAATAAACGAGTTCTATAAGAAAAGTTGGAATGCTCCCGAGATCAGAGATGGAATTGTTGCAACAGTTGCGATTAAAGTCCAGAATCCTGTCTTTGAATCCCAGACAAAGAACAAGCTTGGAAACACGGATGTCCGATCTTGGATAGTCCAAGAGGTAAAGGAAGCTGTTATAGATAATCTTATGAAGAATAAGGATATTGCGAAGAGCCTTGAAGATAAGATTGTCAATAACGAGAAAGTCCATAAGGAAGAGGCTGCTGTCAGAAATGGAGCAAAAGAAAGAGCAAAGCGAACTGCAATCAACATTCCAAAGCTCAAGGAATGCAAATATCATCTGAACTCATGTCCTGCTGCCCATAGAGAGATGGGCGAAAATTCAATGATCTTCCTCACAGAGGGAGACTCTGCAGCTGGATCCTTGAACAAGACACGTAATCCTGACTATCAAGCAGTATTCGCATTAAAAGGTAAGCCTCAGAATGTCCAGGGCAAGAAAAGAACAGAGATCTATAAAAACGAAGAGCTATACAATATCATGGTAGCTCTTGGTGTTGAGGAAGATGTAGAGAATCTAAGATATGGAAAGGTTGTAATCGCAACCGATGCCGATGTCGATGGCTTTCATATCAGGATACTTTTGATGACATATTTCTTCACATTCTTTGAAGAGATCATCAAACAAGGACGACTGTATATACTCGAAACTCCTCTCTTTAGAGTAAGAAACAAGAAAGTCACAGAGTATTGCTACTCAGAAGAGGAGAGAGATGAGGCTTGTAAGAGAATCAGTAGTGCTGAGATCACACGATTCAAAGGCTTGGGAGAGATCAGTCCTGATGAATTCAAGGGCTTTATCGATAAGGATATCAAGCTAGTACCTGTTACATATGATTCATTAAAGGATATCAGGGATGAGATGCAATTCTATATGGGTGACAATACTCCAACGAGGCGTGATTTTATTATGGAGAACCTTCTAAATGGCTAAAGCAGAAAAACTATATAAGAACTATTTTTTGGAATATGCATCCTATGTAATCAGGGATAGAGCTATCCCTGAGCTGATGGATGGCTTCAAGCCAGTACAGAGAAGAATCATCCATGCAATGCTCGAAAAAGATGATGGTAGATTCAATAAAGTTGCAGGTATCGTAGGAGACGCGATGCATTACCATCCACATGGAGACGCTTCCATATATGGTGCAATCGTAACACTGGAAAATGCAGGCTTGTTCATTGAAGGACAGGGTAACTACGGAAACGTTCTCACAGGAGACTCTGCTGCTGCTCCTAGATATATAGAGGCTCGTCTAACGCCATTTGCAAAGAAAGTATTGTACTCTCCTGAGATCACTGAATATGTCGATAGCTATGATGGTAGACATAAAGAGCCAGTTGTGTTTCCTGCAAAGATTCCTGTAGTTGCAGTTCAAGGCACAAGCGGAATTGCAGTAGGAATGGCTACAAAGATCCTTCCTCATAACCTTTTGGAGATTCTGGAAGCACAGAAGAAAGCTCTAAAAGGAGAGAAAGTTACTATCTATCCAGATTTCCCAACCGGAGGAATCATTGACGTATCTGAATATGATGATGGAAAGGGAAAAGTCACAGTAAGGGCAAAGTTGAATGCAACGGATCCCAAGAAGCTTATAATTGAGGAACTTCCATTTGAAGTAACTTCCTCGATGATGATCGAATCTATCGAGAAAGCCAACAAGAATGGACAGCTAAAGATTGCTTCTATCAACGACTATACTGCAGAGAAGGCAAATATCGAAATCTGTTGGCAGCGTGGAACATATTCCGAGGATATGGTCGATGTTTTGTATGCAACCACAGATTGTCAATTGAAGATTTCTGTAAATCCTTTGGTAATCGAGGATGGTCTACCAAAGATTGTTGGAATCTCGGAGATGGTTGAATACCATGCAAATCATCTAAAACAGGTTCTATCTGCAGAGCTTGAGTGTGATCTTAAGCACTTGGAAGAAAGACGCAGAGCACGCACTCTTGAACGCATCTTCATCGAAGAGCGCATATATAAGAAGATTGAGAACAAGACAAGCCAAGAACAGATCAATAAAGCCATCATCACAGCTTTCAAACCTTTTGTAGATACCGAGCTTGGAGGAATAGAGGTAACTGTTGATGATATAGATAGACTCTTGAAGATTCCAATTCGAAGAATCTCTCTATTTGATATCGAAAAGAACAGAGCAGAACTATCACAGATCGAGGCCGATATCCTCGACAGGCACTATAAGCTTGAACATATTGTTGAATATGCAACAGATTACCTGACTGAGCTCGAGAATATGGTCGATAAGAAAGTATTTGCTCGAAAAACAGAGATTTCTTCTATCGAAGTTGTGACTGCAAAGGATGTTGCTGTCAGAAATATGGATCTTAGATATGACAAGGAAACAGGGTACCTAGGAACATCCATAAAGACAGGGGAGCCTTTGTTGAAGGTAAGTCCATTCGACAAGGTCTTCTATATGAAGAGCAATGGCGAATACAGGGTTGTTTCAACAATCGATAAGGTATTTATTGGTAAGGAAGGTATATTCTATATCAACTATGCAGAGAAGGATATTATCTCCAAGGAGGTATTCACGATTATCTATCGTGATAAACTAGGAGAGAAGAATGTCTATATGATCAAGAGATTCAGAATCTCTGCTTGGTCGAACGATAAGTCTTATTTTGCAGTTGCTGGTAAGAATGCGAAAGTCAAGAAAATCTCTCTATTCCCATCTGCAAAGATTTCATTGAAATACAAGCCAGGACTTGGTTATAGGGTGCTGGAAGAGGAATTCAGATTCGCAGATTTCAGAATCCTGAAGAGTGCAACAGGAGCAGGTCAGCAACTTGCAACCAAGGAGCTTGCATCTCTTGGCATTAGGCCAACAAAGGATAATATAACAACAGAGGAAGCTTCTCCTTCTTTGTTTGATGAGGATGAAAAATGATAACCAAAGATAGAATCCTATATGAAGACAATCATCTAATTGTAATAAACAAGCTCCCTGGAGAGCTTGTGCAAGGAGACAAAACTGGAGACAGAACTCTTGCAGATGATGTTAAACAATACCTTAAGGTTACATACAACAAGCCAGGAAACGTGTACTTGGGAATTCCTCATCGCTTAGATAGACCTACTTCCGGAATTGTCATCTATACAAAGACAGAAAAGGCTTTGATTCGTCTCAATGAGATGTTCAAAGGCTCTGGTGTAAAGAAGACATATTGGGCAATAGTCGACAATCTTCCTCAAAAGGAAGAAGCAACACTTGTTCACTATATATCAAGAGACACCGTGAACAATAAATCTGTTGCATACCCAATAGAGAAGAAGGGGACAAAGGTTGCCAAGCTCGATTACAAGGTAATTGGATCTTCGAATAAATATCATTTGTTGGAGATCGATCTTCATACAGGACGCCATCATCAGATCAGAGCACAGCTTGCTGCAATCGGAGTTCATATCAAGGGAGACTTGAAGTATGGTGCAGCACGCTCAAATCCAGATGGAGGAATATGTTTGCATGCAAGAAAGGTTGTATTTACCCATCCTGTAAAGAAGGAAGAGATAACAATCATTGCACCACCTCCTGCTGATAATCTTTGGTCTTTTTTCGTGAAATAGGGGTAAAAGGCTTAAAAATCTTTTTATTAGCAAAAATCGGAGATAACGACCTTATATATTAGGAGGTCGTTATGACGAAAGATAAATCATTTCAAGAAGAAGCTAAGATTTGCTATACTGATGACATGGCAAAGGGTGTAACTACAGGAACTTTTGATTTTGAGGTAATCAGACAAGCAGATATTCTGTATGTCGATAAGACAGAGTATCTATATAAGCTTGTTTCCAAGCCCGAGAACAGGAGATGCTTCGTATCCAGACCACGAAGGTTTGGAAAGTCCTTATGTGTAAACACCCTTGAGAAAATCTTCCAGGGTAGAAAGGATCTATTTGAGGGGCTATACATAAGCCAAACAGATTATGACTGGAAGAAGTATCCTGTAATAAGGTTCAGCTTTGGTTCATGCTCTGCAAAAAATGGTACACAATTAAACGAATGGATTGTTGGAAAACTTTTGGATATAGCTGAAGGCTATGGAATAGAACTTATAAGAAAAAAGTATGCAGGATATGCGTTTTCAGAACTAATTGAGAAGATAAGCGAAAAATATGGACAGATTGTAGTTCTATTCGATGAGTATGAGATGGTCATAACAGACAACATCTACAATGAGAACATCGAGGAGATGAGGGATGTCCT
>CAKQTE010000091.1 GCA_934276485.1 uncultured Spirochaetales bacterium
GGCTGTCTGACTTTATTAACAACTACAAGACGGTAAGTGCTCGATTGATTAGAAAAGAATTCTCTTCAGAGCTGGCTTCTTTTTACCGGGAACCTTATTTTTGGGCTCGTTCATACTTTATATCATCCGCTTCTGAAGTTGATGATAAAACTATTAGGAATTATATTACTCATCAGCTAGATTGATTGATTTTGTCGCTCTTAACACCACCCAAATTATTCTAATTATGGATGGAGTGTGCAGAGCTGATTCCATCAATGAAAAGAAAAAGCCTGATTTTGCCTCTAAAAAAGTTATTTTTGGAAAAAAAACAAAAGATTCGTATTTTTTTTCAATTTAGGGGTAGTATAAGGGGGGAAAATCATGTATAGGGGACATAGGCTTAAAACTTAAGTTGTATTGTTATCATTTTTTTTGAGGCATTGTTGTGATTGAAATAAAGCACTTGAGAAAAGAATTTGACGATGATACCATCCCGTTGAAAGACATTAATGTGACCATTAACAACGG
Source organism: uncultured Spirochaetales bacterium (assembly GCA_934276485.1). Classification (GTDB taxonomy): domain Bacteria; phylum Spirochaetota; class Spirochaetia; order Sphaerochaetales; family Sphaerochaetaceae; genus Ornithospirochaeta. Next base: position 511 of record CAKQTE010000091.1, read on the forward strand.
TGATGTGATATCCATTATCGGGCCTTCAGGAACAGGAAAATCAACTCTCTTGAGATGTATAAATATGTTAACTGAACCTACTGAAGGTAGCATAATTGTAGATGGACAGGATATTACCGAAAGGGGCTGTAATCTAAACGAAGTAAGAAAGAAGATGGGAATGGTTTTCCAGTCATTCAATCTTTTCGGCCACCTTACAATAATCGAAAACATCATGAATCCACAGATTACTCTCTTAGGAAGAAGTAGGCAGGAAGCATATGACAAAGCTATGTATTTGTTGCAGCAAGTAGGACTTGCTTCCAAGGTATATGCTTATCCAAATGAGCTATCTGGTGGACAGCAACAGAGAATCGCTATTGCACGTACTCTTGCAATGGATCCAGATATCATCCTATTTGATGAGCCTACAAGTGCATTGGACCCATCAATGATTGGAGAGGTACAGTCTGTAATCAAGATGCTTGCAAAGACTGGCAGAACCATGATGATCGTTACTCATGAGATGGATTTTGCAAAGAAGATCTCAAATCGTGTTCTATTCATGTACGATGGATACGTTTACGAAGAGGGAACTCCTAAGCAGATCTTTGAGCATCCTCAGAAAGAGATGACTAGAAAGTTCATCCAAAGACTTACAACTCTTACATATAAGATTGATTCTCCTGACTTTGACATGGAACACGTCAGCGATGAGCTTCAGAGCTATGGTGAGAAGCTTTTGATCGAAGCAGAGAGACTTAGTAAGCTCACCCTTGCCTTGGAAGAGATATGTATCAACAATATCGCAACATATAGCGATCACCCGGATATTCTTGTTCTTATTGAATACTCAGAGAAGCTTGATGTGCTTACAACTCTTATCAGATACAATGGCGAGAGATTTGATTGTAGTGAATCAGCAAGCATTCTTTTCCAGAACCTATTGCAGGAGCCTACTACTGAAGTTAAGTATAACGACAACAAAGAGCGTCAGATGGGCTATGAGCATGAGATCATCATGCGCTTTAAGTGGATAGAGGAGAAGTAATGATGAAAAAGGTATTCGCTTTATTATTGTTGACTCTTTCTCTTATCGTACCAGCAATCGCTGCAGACGTTGTAGATACTCCTATTGAGGCTTTGGATGGAAAGAGGATCGGTGTACAGACAGCTGTACTATATGAAGAGCTCATTATGGACAGAGTTCCTAATGCAACTTTCCAATACTATACAATGCCTAATGATCTGATCCTTGCTCTTAAGTCTGGAAAGATTGATGCATACCTTATAGAGGAAGTATCTTATGGAGTTCAGAAGAAGAACCATCCAGACTTGGCTGTTCTTGAAGAGCCAGCAGGATATATCAATGCAACATGTATCATTGGAAACAACTCCCGTAAGGATAGGATTCTTGCAGAGCTGAACCAATTCATTGCAGATAGCAATGCCAATGGAATGCTTGCAGAGCTATATGACTATTGGATTACAGATTTTGATCCTGTTAATGATACTTGTGATCTAAGTGGATTCACAGGAGAAAATGGAACAATTGCAGTAGCTGTAGAGGGTGGTTATGAACCATTTTCGTTCATCAGCAATGGTTCTATCTCTGGATTCGATGTCGATTTCATAGCTCGTTTTGCTCGTGCTTATGGCTATACTCCTGTTTATTACGAAGTTCCATTTGAAGCTATCGCACCTGGAGTTGAGAGTGGTAAGTATGATATTGGAATGAATATTGTAGTAAGTGAAGAAAGAAATGAGACAGGTACTCTTTCTGATGTTTACTACAGAACTCCAATTCGTCTTGTTGTTAAGGGCGAGACAGATCAGAATCTGGGATTCTTTGAAAAGCTTGGCATTAGCTTCAATAAGACATTCCTCAGAGAAGGCAGATGGAAGCTATTTTTGCAGGGAGCAGGGATTACTATCCTGATCACAGTTACATCAATCCTTGCAGGAACCCTACTTGGATTCTGTGTATATCTAATCTGCAGACGCGGAAGTCGCATTGCAAATGGAATCACTGATTTCTTCTTGTGGCTCATTCATGGGCTACCTACAGTATTGCTATTGATGATCCTGTACTATATTGTATTTGGTTCATCTTCCTTAAGTGGTACATGGGTATCTGTCGTTGGATTCTCGTTGATGTTTGCTTGCTCTATGATCGATATGCTCAGAGTAGGATGCAATGCAATTGGTAAGGGACAGCTAGAAGCATCAAAAGCTCTAGGATACTCTGAGGGGCAGAGTTTCTTTAAGATAATCCTTCCTCAGGCTGCTCAGCACTTCTTGCCTATATACAGAAATGAGGTTGTAACACTTATCAAGGAAACATCTGTTGTAGGATATATCGCAGTTCTAGACCTTACAAAGATCAGTGACCTTGTAAGAAGTAGAACTTATGAAGCTTTCTTCCCACTCATTGCAACTGCAATAATGTACTTTGTTATCTCGGCTGTTTTTGTAAAGATTGTTACTGCAATTGAGCATTCAATTGATCCAACAAGAAGAAAGAAAGACAAGATTCTAAAAGGAATCACAATTCAGGAAGACTGAGTTGTCAGCAATATCTAGATTGGTATTCTCTGCTTATGGGGGATACCAATTTTTATGTCCTTGGATATTAAAATGACCACTTTTGCAGTGGCCACAATATATGAGAGAACTCTATTATCTTAATGCTTCTAGTGCGTCGATACTGGACCCGTAAGTAGGAACATCAAGGGAAATATATAAGCGATCGAACATCCTCTTTATGTCATTTGAGATAGCGCAGAAGAGTAATTCCTTCTTTTCTTTCTTCATTGTTTCAACTAGCTCTGTTATTTCCTCAACTTCAGAGTGATCTATTGAAGAGACTCCTCTGAACGATATTACGAACCTTTGGACGCCTTCTTTGGATAGTTTCTCGATTTCCTTTGTAAGTAGTTCCTGGGTTCCAAAAAACAAAGCTCCATTAAGATAGATAAAGCTTGTCTTCTTGCCATCTTTTGTTTTTACTTCTTCGGACTGTATCTTCATCTCTATCCTTGTTCTTGTGACAAAGAGAATCATACTCAATCCAACTCCAACAAGAATTGCTGTAGTCAGATCAAACAACACAGTTGCGATCATTGTTGACAAAAATTGAGCCATGCTTGTCTTCATCTTGCGAGAGAAGATTGTCTTAATTGATGACCATTCGTTCATTCTCCAAGCTGTAACCATCAAAACTCCTGCAAGAGATGAGAGAGGAATCTCTTTCATCCATGGTCCTAATAAGAACATCGAAAGAAGTAGTCCAATAGAATGGATTATGCTTGTCATTCTTGTAACTCCACCGGATTTGATTGCAACACTGGTTCTTGCGATAGCTGCTGTTGCAGGGATTCCTCCAAAGAAAGGAATTATGGAGTTTCCAACGCCCTGTGCAATTAGCTCTTGAGTTGCATCTATCTTCTCGCCTTTCATCTTTCCGCCTGATGCACCACATAGAAGGGACTCGATCATGCCTAGTAGTGCAATAGAGAGAGCAGGAGAGATAAATGTGCATAGATACTTAGGATTAAGAGAAGAGAACAATAATCTCTCCTTTGGAAATAATGTTCTTGGGATTGCGCCTACAACAGGAACATCAAACTTAAAAATTAGCTGGATAGCAAGACAGACGATGATTGCAAGAAGAGAGCCCGGAAAACTCTTGTTGAGTTTCTTTGGCCAGAAGATCATGAACAGAATTGCTATTAGCGTAAACATTACAGATGTCCACACAGGATGGAATCCTAGCTCTGAGTAGCTCATTAGCTTTGAAATAGCACTTGTACCTGTGCTATGAGTGCCAAATGCGTTATCTATCTGTCCTAGTGCTATGATAATTGCGATTCCGGATGTGAATCCCGTAATAACAGGTTTTGGAATGAAGGAAACCAATTTTCCTGCTTTCAGTAGTGCAAAGACCAATAGCAAGAGTCCAGATAGAAATCCTGCAGCGAACACGCCTTGAAGTCCGTATTGCGAAGAAAGAGCTACAAGAATTGCTGCCATAGCTCCAGTAGGGCCTGAGATCTGATAACTTGCGCCAGACAAGCCTCCGATTATGATTCCTGCTATGATTGCACATATCAATCCACTTGCAGCATCAGCTCCAGATGAAACGCCGAATGCAAGAGCTAATGGAAGAGCGACTGCTGTACATGTGATTCCTGCAAGCAGGTCTTTTCTGAAAGACGTTGGGCCATAAGATGAGAACTCATTCTTGAGGGTTGCAAAGTAATTATTCATGAGAAATTCCTATATTTGGGGTTTTGTGCCTTGTGTATGATAGTCCTCAAGACCTTGCTCTTCAAGCCAAAATGGAGGGTAGTTTGTTTTATTAATGAAAAAGGATTAACTTATTAGTTATGAAGAAACGCAAATTTCCTTTTATCATATTGGTTGTTGTCATCGTATTGTGTGGTGTGATATTCATTCCTGATCTAATCAGACCTGAAGAAAGAAGCTATTCAAGCTTCGTCGAAAGCGTTGAAAGTGGAGATGTAGTGTCTGTTACATTTGATTCTGGCACTCTGAAGTACCAGCTCAAGAATGGTGAAAGGTATTCGACTCAAAATCCATCATCTCCAACTCTTAAAGAAGAGCTTTTACTGCAAGATGTCAGAGTAAAGGATGATGATTCTTCTCTTGAGAGCATGACAAATGTTCTCTTTAATATATTGTTCTTGGCAATAATCATTACATTGCTATATAAAGGCTTTGGTTGGTATATAAAGACATTTAGATGTGTTAAACACACAGGTGTCAATTTCTCCTCTATTGCAGGTATGGATGACCTAAAGCGTGATATGAGTTTTGCGCTCTCTGTATTAAAGGGTGAGAAAGAGATGCCAAATCATAGAACATTGAAGGGAATTATCCTAGAAGGTCCTCCTGGAAATGGAAAGACACTATTTGCAAAGGCTTTGGCAGAAGAGGCGAATATTCCTTTCATCGCAACTCGTGGCGCAGACTTTCAGGGGGCTGTAATGGGATTGGGTGCCATGAAGGTAAAGATGCTCTTTAACAAAGCACGCAAGAAACGCCCTTGTATAGTCTTTATCGATGAGTTTGATTCAATTGGTGAAAAGCGTAATTATGCAGGCTCTGGTATCGATAAGGAAAACAACAGAATCCTTACAACGCTTCTAAATGAGATGGATGGCTTTGATGCAAAAAGCGGAGTATTGGTAATAGCTGCTACAAACTCTTATCAATCACTCGATCCTGCATTGATCCGTCCTGGACGATTTGATTTGAAATATACAGTATCAAATCCAGATACGAAGACTATCATTGAGCTTGTCGATATATACACAAAAGGCAAGAATCTATCTTCAGATTTGTCCCCTGATATGCTTGCGTCTTTGTTCTCTGGGCTTTCTTCTGCAGCTATCGCTACAGTTTTGAACGAAGCTGAAAACATCAGGGTTCAAACGGGTAAGAGCGCTATTGATATGGACTGTATCTTCACATCCAGCGTTAAGTGCAGAGAGAAGCTTAATACGCGGATCAAGCGATAAGAGCTAACAAAGATCTTCTGAAAGAAGGAAGTTCTTAAGCTTTATGTGTTCAACGTTGCTTGTTGAGTAGTCGATATCATCATTTGTGATAAGTATCTTTCTGTCGATTTGAGATATCCCGTTAAAGGCACCAAACTCTCGTGCATAAGATTTATCGTCTACAACAGAATAGGCAACTTGGACATAGTATTTCTTCGAATTCTTTTGAGCAAGGAAACTTATTTCTTTTCCTCTGTTATCGAATACACATACAGAGTATCCTCGATAGACTAGCTCATTATAAACAATATTTTCCAAATTATGAGTTAAGTCAAATCTGTTGTCATTAACTCTTATGGAATTCAGCGATACATCGCAGTCGTAGAGTTTTTTGCTATCTTCTAGTTCCTTCTTTGCTTTTGTAGAATATCGAGGAATCTGGTCAATAACATATGCCTCTGTCAGGTGAGATATCCATTTCTGAATAGTATTGGCAGAGACAGATAGGCCTTGTCCTTTCATATATGTCGATATTGAACGGGCTGAATATATTCTTGCATTTGAAATGAGTATGAATGATGCAACCTTTCTGAAATCAGCAGATTTCTTTATGTTATAGCGTCGAATGATATCATTCATGACAATAGTTTCATCTAGATCATTCAGATACCTTTTTTGATCAAGCTTGGACATTTCCAATCTTTTAGGAAAGCCTCCCCATATCAAGTAATCGGAGATTGATACTTCCTTTTCTAGTTCTTGCGCATATTCACATAGTTCTTGGTATACAAAAGGCCTAACTCTGAATGATACAAATCGACCAGAGAGTTCTTTTGTGAATTCGCTAGATAGAAGTTTTGAATTGGATCCTGTTATGAAAACAGAACAGTTCTCTCGTCTCAAAGATCTTACAGCAAGAGCCCAATTATCAATTTCTTGAATTTCATCTAGAAAGACATAGCATAGATCCTCTGTTCTCCTTTCTTGGACATAATTGACGATATCGGACCAAGATGAGATTGAGATAGTGATAGCTCTATCTTCAAAATCAAGTGAAATGACATTGCTACTTTTCTTCAATATCTCTTCTTTTATTTGATCTAATATTACGCTCTTTCCAGATCTTCTAACGCCTGTGATCACTTTTATTAAGTCGCTGTCGTAGAATCCTCTGATTTCTGCTAGATATTTCTCTCTTTGTACCATGCGCATCCTCTAGTGAGCAAATTGCCAAATTCTGTCTTTTTGCTCACTACTACTTAGAATTTTTCCATACTTTGTCTTTTTGCTCAATAGAAAAGTTTCTTTTCAAGATAAACAACGCGCTGTTTAGTATTCATTGGCTGGTAGAAATTTCTTCATGTTTTTAATCTTATTTCGTTGACATATTGAAAATTGGAGTTTAGCGTAATTCTAACAAAATGGTCGATGTAGTTGTTTATGTGTGAAATCGAAGTATGGAAATACGTGTTTTGTATATTTCACGCTTCAATGGAGATTGTTGCTTATGGAAGGAAACAATGACCGAGTAGATAGCTATAATTGGGCACGAGATATCTTGAAGCTTGTTGCAATCATTGCAATGACAATGGATCATGTAGCCACATACTTAATGCCTCATGGTTCCACGCCTTATGATGTTTGCCAATTCTTTGGAAACTTCACGATTGTCATAATTTCCTATTTCATTGTTTCGGGAGTAAAATATACACATTCTGTAAAAAGATATATCGAAAGGATGATAGTTTGGGCACTTGTTTCCCAAGTACCTTTTTATCTTCTTCGTCATGATTATGAGTTAAATGTTCTGGTGACGCTACTTGCAAGCTTGATCGCAATATATCTACTGGATAAGAAGGGTTGGCTATACTATTGCATTACATTTGCTGTCTTCTTTCCTATATCTCTCTTTTCTGATTGGGCATTTTTGCCTCTCATCTTTACGATGATTTTCTATGAATCAGATAAACACGATCTGAAGTGGTTGCCAATTGTACTTCTTCCTATTGTTATGTTTATATTGAGGCTAGTGCTATCTAATGAGTCATTGGGGTTGTATATATCAGAAGCTGTTGCTTTCTTGATAGTATCTACAGTTATATATCTATTGAGAAATAAAACAGAGCAGAGAGCAAAAGGAAGGATTCCTGGTTGGTTCTTCTATGCTTATTATCCATTACATCTATTTGTAATATGGCTGATTGCAAAATTATGAGAGAAATGAATGATCATATTGGAAATTCATATAACGCTCGAATAAATTGATTCTTGTTCAGAGTCTGTTTTTGAACTTCACTTCTTATAGATGATAGTCTTGTTATTTTATCTGATATAAAAATTGCACCAGGACCAAGCGCTGGTTCAGAAATCCCTAAAGCTACAGAATAACAAGAAAAAGTGTTTTCAAAAATGCAATTTTTGACATGTCGTGCTGCCGAAGGTCTTCTGCCAGGTGTTAGTGATTCTAGTGTAGCTGGGTATGATAAATTCGTATATGAGAATGTTAACATTGATGGAGAGGTATTAAATGGTATCATGACTCGTGTTGAGAATCTAATATCATTTGATGTGAAGTTTAACAATGCAGACGGTATTGTCATTTCTTTTATTGCTACTATCAACCCAAAGGAAGATGCTTTCGAAGCAACTGTAAATGGACAAAAGTGTATGATTCCAGTTCCTCCAATGATGAAGGATTCTTCGATATAGAATTTATCTATCCTGACATTTGCAACGGCTCTGGTATTAATTGTCAGAGTTGTTTATTTATGTGTCTCGGATAAGAAGATTCATAATGAATCTAATGTGTTTGTGTCTATTCTTGTGTATTATAATAGGAATTAGAACTAGAAAGGAAATGGATTTATGTATTATTTGAAGCACAAGGATGATGTAGTTGCGAAAGTCGAATTAGAAAGGAATGCAATGCAAATAATCGTTAAAGAGGTGATAAGTGCTGATTTGTTACCGCTTTGTGCACAATCCAATCCTACTAATTTAAACAACTGGTGGAAAAGACGAGCTATTCCAACTTCTAGAACCAATATCAGACAGCTATTAAGTGATAATAAGCTTTCCAGCCCTCATGAATTATTGCTCAAGAACCTTGCATTAAGCGTCACTGATAGTTATTGGGTGTGCCCCGAAAGTATCAATATAGATTGGAAAGATGTGTCCTTTCATGGAAACGATTTTCAGCAAGATTTGCATTTCAGTAGTGTGACAGATACATCTTGTTTTTCTGTTTCATCCTCCTTTAGTCCATCTGCATCTCTAGGTGGAGATCTCGATAAGAGATGGATAAGAAGAAGAGAACAGATCTATCTTGTAAAAGGGAATATGCCAGGAAACTCTTATCAGCAATCACTGAATGAAGTCTTTGCTTCAAGTATTCATAAAGCTCAAAAGTTTGGAAATTATGTTGATTACAAATTGATCAAACTCGCAAATGGAACAACTGGTTGTATTTCGTCTTGCTTTGCCAATGAAGATCTAGAATTCATTCCCGCATGGGAAGTTTTTGATAAATATGGCAACAACAAAAAAGACTCTATGCTAACTCAATATATCAAAAACTGTGAGAAAGAAGGTATATCTTCTATGGTTCATAGGGCATTTCTGGACTATCAATTCTTGATTGATTTCGTGCTTAGCAATACAGATCGCCATCTTGCAAATTTTGGTATACTTCGTGATGCTAATACATTGAAATGTGTCACTCCTGCCCCAATTTTCGATTCTGGAAATAGTATGTTTTATGATGGAATAGTCGCCGTTGATTATCATACGTTAGTTAATCTGAAGATTAATAGCATGTACTCTACAGAAAGAAAGATAATTGAGAATATAACAGACCTAAAATCTGTCAATTTAGATAAGCTTCCAAGCATGCAAGACGTGGTTGCTTTCTATGAAAAAGACCCTTCTTTGATTTCTTTTGTATCCAAGATTGCAGAATGTTTTGAGTTTAAAAAAGCAATGCTGTATGAACTGCAAATGGGGAAAGCATTTGCTGATATTTCTAAGGATATTAACAACTTTTATTCTGGAAGAGTGCGAAAAGAAAAAGAAAGATTGCTCGCATATCCTCAAAGCATTTTGGCTTAAATCCCTATTATTTATAATAGCGATTATACAGAGATTTTGCATTAAAAGGAGAGGTGAGCAAGAAACTACGTACCTGCTCACCAAAGATATTAACAAAAGAAGGAAATAAGGAGGGCAACTACAAAGCCAGTTGTTCCGACTAGGGTTTCCATGATAGTCCATGTTTTTAGAGTTGTTTTTTCATCAATCCCAACCAATGATTTTACAAGCCAAAAGCCTGAATCGTTGAAGTGAGAGCAAACTGTTGCTCCACCTGCAACTGCTGCAGTTACACAAGCAAGATGCATTGGTGACAATGTTGAGATCACTGGCATTGCTGCAACGATTCCTGCAGCCATTGTCATAGCAACAGTTGCAGAACCTACAGAGATTCTTACAAGAGCTGCGACCAGGAATGCAACTACTACGATAGGTAGATTTGCTCCAGCTACTGCATTGCCGATTAATAGTCCAATACCAGAGTTGTCGAGCATGTATCTTAGAACGCCACCACAAGCCGTAACAAGTAAAATCATTCCTGTTGGTTCCAAGGACTTTGTCATGATTTTTTCTAGCTCTACCATTGAATAACCATATCTTGTTCCGAGTACAAACATTGCAACAATAACTGCGATAGTCAAAGCGATGAAAGGTTCTCCAAAGAAATTCAAGATAGGCATAGCACTTTGCATTGCAGGAATGACTTGTGCGACAGATTTTATGATAATGAGAGCAAGCGGAATCATGATGATTGAGAGAACAGAACCAAAAGATGGGAGTTTCTTTCCTTCTGCAATATTCTCATTCTCAGCAATGGATTGTGGAATCTCAACCATATACTTCTTTCCACAGTGACTGCCCCAAATAGGACCAGCAACAATCATTGCAAAAGTTCCACAGAAAAGACCTACTAAAATTACCCAGCCAAGATCTACTCCTAACATTGTTGCAACAAGTACTGGTCCTGGAGTAGGTGGAATGAAAGCATGTCCAACAGCAAGTCCAGCAAGCAATGGAATAACGTAATATAGGGAAGACCTTCCAGTGCGCTTTGCAAGTGAGAAAGCAAGAGGAATAAGAATAATCAAACCTGCATCGAAGAATACTGGAATCGATACTACTAGTCCTGTGATTCCCAGTGCCCAAGCAGCTTTCTTATCTCCAAATCTTTTTGTCATTGTTATTGCAAGAGTTTCTGCTCCTCCAGAGACTTCCAAGATCGCACCAAACATGGATCCAAGTCCTACAAGGAGTGCAATGCCTTTTAATGTATTGCCAATACCTGTGTTTACAGAATCAATAATCAGCGATAGTGGCATTCCTGCAAGTAGTCCAATTACAATAGCTCCAATTAAGATGGCTATCATGGCTTGAGTCTTGAATTTGATAATCAGAACAAGTAGTACGGCAAGACCAACGAGGGCTGCGATAATTAACATAACAGGATTGCTATTTGCAGTAGTTGTAATTAAACCTAACATTTTCTTTCCTCCATCAAACCATGTATCCACCATTCATTGGGGAAACTGCGTGTTCACTAAAAAGTTTCAAAACACCGCTTTTGTACTTTATGTCTCTCTTTTTCCAATTTGCTTTACGTTCTTTAAGGATTCTGTCGATTTCTTCAGGGCTCTTTCTTTCACCATTAACACCTACTATTTCAAGTTTGCGCTCTGGAATTGAGAGGTAAATGAGATCGTCTTCTTCAAGGAGGGCAATTGGGCCTCCTTCTGCAGCTTCTGGGGAAACATGTCCTATAGCGGGGCCTTTTGATGCTCCTGAAAAGCGTCCATCTGTTATGAGCGCGATTGTCTTTCCAAGCTCTGCATCGCTACTGATTGCCTCAGTTGTATAGAACATCTCTGGCATACCGGAGCCCTTTGGTCCTTCATAACGGATAATAACAGCATCTCCTGGTTTGATTCTGTGTTTTAGAACTGCATCGATAGCTTCTTCTTCACAGTCAAAAGGTTTTGCTTTTAGCGTTGCTTCAAACATCTCTTTTGGAACAGCTGAGTGTTTTACTACTGATCCAAGTGGGGCTAGGTTACCTTTTAAGATGGCAACAGTACCATTTTTACCAATAGGATTATCATAACTACGAATGATATCCTCTCTCTTTAGGTTCCATGGTTTTAGATACTCTTCACATTTTTCATAAAAACCATTTTTCTTTAACTCTTCCAGGTTCTCGCCGAGAGTCTTTCCTGTAACTGTCATTACATCGAGGTGTAGAGAGTCTTTGATCTCTTCCATTACTTTAGGTACTCCACCTGCATAGTAGAAGAATTGAGCAGGCCATTTTCCTGCTGGTCGGATATCCAATAGGTAATGAGCATTTCTATGCATTCTATCAAAGGTGTCTGAATCGATTTCAATACCATATTCATGAGCAATTGCAGGAATGTGTAATAAGGAATTGGTAGAACCTGAGATAGCGGCATGAACCATAATAGCGTTCTCAAAAGATTCTTTTGTAACGATATTTTCTGCGCGTAGGCCAGAGAGAGCGTTCTTTACAATCTGTCTACCAGCTTGATAAGCAACTTTCTTTAGATCCTCGCATGTAGCTGGCATCAAAGCCGACCCAGGAAGCATCAAGCCAAGAGCTTCTGCCATGATTTGCATTGTAGAAGCTGTGCCCATGAATGAACATGCACCGCAAGATGGACATGCATGATGCTTGTAATACAGCAATTGGTCTTTGCTTATCTCTCCGCGTTCACACATTGCATTGTATGCACCTATTTGTTCAAGTGTTAAAAGATTTGGACCTGCATCCATAACGCCACCTGTTACTACAATGGCAGGCATCTTAAGTCTTCCACTACCCATTAAGCATGCTGGTACAGATTTATCACAAGATGCAACAAATACAGCGCCATCAAATCCAGTTGAATTACCATGAATCTCAATCATGTTTGCAATCATATCGCGGCTTGCTAGGCTGTAGTTGATACCATCATGGCCTTGTGCAATTCCATCGCAGATATCAGTTGCAAAATATCTAGCACCCTTACCACCTTCATCTGCAATTCCTTTGACTATTTCATTAACTAAGGTATCAAGATGCGCCGATCCTGGATGGCTATCCCCAAATGTACTTTCGACTAGGATCTGAGGTTTATCAAGATCTTCTACACTCCAACCCATACCGATCTTCAATGGGTCGTTCTCTGGACTAAGTTTTCTTACTCTAGCACTTTCAAGTTCCATAATTCATTCCTCCGTTCTGGTACGAACAGATTAAATGAAAATAAAAACATCTGCTAAATTCATTTTTATGAAATATTAATAAACATCGTTATCGAACAAGTTTTATATAATTTGCCTGTTAAATAGAGTTGTTGGCAAATTAAACATCTGATGTTTAATGTTTGAGTTATGGCTAATCTTAGATTTGTCTATTGGGAATGAAGTGGATGTGAAAAGTATTAGCAGGGTAGATATATGAATGTTGTTTTCACTTTCTACTTAACTAGGTTTGCAGAGCCTTTCTTATAGATTTCCCTGATCATATTTCTATTGAAGGTCAAGTGCATGTTCATAGCACCCTTAGCTCCTTCCATGTCACCATCTTGGATTGCTTTTGTTATCATCCTATGAGTCGTAATTGTCTCATCTGTAAGTTTTTTATGTGTAACATTTACGAACATCATTACTGCAGTGTCAATAATTGGAATGAGTTCTTTGATAACAACATTCTTACTGGCTTTTGCAATTGCTGTATGGAATGCAATGTCGAATTCAACGTAGCTCTTCTCTGAATTAATAAGACGCTCAGTAATATTACATAGGTTAGTGATTTCCTCGATATCATCCTCGCTTGCATTCTTTGCAGCAAGAGCAGCGATTTCGGGCTCAAGCATCAATCTTACATCAACAAGATCCAGCGCAAGTTTTAGCTTATCCTTCACTGCCATCAAGTTCATTGGATCAAGGTCGTTGATATATGTTCTTAGAATATATGTCCCGTCTCCTCGTTTGACTTGTAGAACGCCCTTGCTTGAAAGATTCTTAACTGCTTCTCTTATTGTGCTTCTGCTTACATCGAACATTTCGCAAAGTGTTGTTTCGTTCGGAATTTTTTGCCCTGATACCAAATGATTGGTTTGGATATAACTTAATATGTCATCTGCAATTTTATCCGATAACACTCTTGATTTTATGTTCTTCATTTCGCTCATAGACAAATTATATTGCTTAAAATGAGTATTTACATTAGATTTTGCTTATAAGACGATTTATTAATCGCCATTAAGTACTTGATGAAGGGACAGTACATGTGATTAGCCGTCTAGGAATTGGACCTAGGGGGAGATATCTTCACTCCTGTTCCTTTTTTATTCAAAAGCATTTAATGAGTTTGTTTTCTCTTGCAATAGAAAAGTATTTGCATTAAACATAAAGGGATAAGACGATTTATTAATCGCTATTAAGTACTTGATGAAGGAACAGTACATGTGACTGCACTTGCCGGAATTGGACCGGGTAGTGATCTCTCGCTCCTGTTCCTTTTCTAACTGACTGCATTCCTTAGTGAGACCATTCTACAATTGAGCTTAATTATAATTCTGTGCAAATCAGGGAATGCATAATATAATCGATACAAATGGAGCAACTTCGGGCATCTGTAATAAAAGGAACAGTCTTTACCAACAGAAAGCATTTCTCTTTTATCCATAAAGAAGACTATAACGATAAGACCTCATTTTTGATGGGTCTATAAACCAGCCAAAAATCTGATAAGACAAGTATCTTATAGGAGGACCATGCGCAAATCGATTTTCATTCGTCAATATTATCCATCTCTCTTATTTGGATCTTTAGTGTTTTCCTGTTTGCTTTTAGGCCTCCTTCCATCTCTTCAAATTATCATTGAACGCAATTTGATCGACAGTGCAATTGCAGGAGTTGCTACTTCTTCCTCTCGAATGTTCGTCACGTATTTGATTCAATTCATTGTTTTGATCCTATCTAGTTCTCTGCTGACAAATCTACTTAAATATGGGACAGATTCGATTAATAGAATTGTTGGAAAGAAGTTGGACATTCAACGAGTTGAAAAATGCAACAAGGTATCTTTTGCAATTACAGAAACTCAATCATTTCATGATTTATGTGAAAAAGCAATAAAGGCTCCAGAACATAATCAAGCCTTTTTAGCATCCCTTCAAACTGTCACAAGAAGTATGGTTCAAATCATTGCATCTTTTGTTGTTCTCTATTCTATCGATACTCGAACAGCAGTTATTATCTATATCCTTCTGTTATTAGGAATCTGGATCAACAAGAAAGCAGCTAACGATTCAGGAGATTTCTGGGGCGAATATATAAAGAATATGCGTCGAGCAAATTATTATTCTTCGCTTCTACTTAATCGAGAGTATGCAATGGAGCGTAAGACATTTAACTATAACCCCGAGATTGAAAGTCGATATCACACAAGCTCGGATGTTGCGATAAAGAAAAATAGCAAATTGGGGCGTAAGAGATTCGTATCAGAAAGCATAACAACGCTATTTGCAGCAATTTACAGCATGGTTGCAATTCTCCTTCTAATACCCCCAATAGTTAGCAATAAGATCACGATAGGAGCTTTCATTGCAGCATTTACAGCTATATCAAGTCTTCGAAATGTTGCAAGCAAATTGTATGAAGGGATATATGATGGAGTGAAAAACTATAGCCTATTGTCAGGGTTCTTTTCCTTATTGAACCTTGAAGAGGAGCGTTCTTCTAGTTCTTCGGATAAGATAGATTTATCGAAAGGAATTGAATTTCAGAATGTCTCTTTTACTTATCCAGGATCATCTGATGCTGTTTTGGATGATGTCAGTTTCACATTGGATGCAGGAATGCATTATGCACTTGTTGGAGAGAATGGGTGTGGCAAAACAACATTGGTAAAGCTTCTGCTTGGACTATATAAACCATCAAGTGGACGTATTCTAGTTGGAGGTAAAGAAGCCTCTGAAATGAGCAGCAATGAAAAAAGACATGTTTTCTCTGCTATATTTCAGGACTTTTATCGATATCCACTTTCTATAAGGGAGAATGTTTCATTGAGTTCTGAAAAGAATCAGGACTCTCATACCATAAATGATGTATTGGATAAGATCCACTTTGATGCACCTCTTCGTCAGAAAGAAAATGGCCTTGATGTTAGCCTAGGCATTTTGAAACAAGAAAGCGCTGACCTATCTGGAGGCGAATGGCAAAAGCTAGCAATTGCTCGTTCTATGCTTTCCGAGGCACAAATCATTGTGCTAGATGAACCAAATGCTGCATTGGACCCTATATCGGAGATGGAGTTCTATCGTGTGTATGAGGAAATATTTATTTCCCGAACTACATTGTTTATCTCACATAGGTTAGGGGCTGTGAAGTCCGCAGATAAAATATTGGTGCTCCATAACAATCGCTTGATTGCAAAGGGCTCCCATGATGCGTTGATGGAAAGATGTGAATACTATCGTGAACTATTTGAGACACAGCGAGGGCTTTATTATGAAAACTAAAACAATGCAAAACCTTGGACTGATTTTTCGTCTGTCGCCCCTTTGGTTTGTTGAAATTGTCCTTTGGAGTGTCTTCAATTGTATTATCTCAGTATTCAATGTTTGGCTAACAGGAAGAATAACATTGTTGATCTCTAGCGGCATTAGCAAAGAAATGCTTTGCTTGGTATTTCTTTATGGCATTCTTCTGATACTTTCTGCCTTTTTTTCTGTCTACTACAAAAGATATCGAGTGCAATTTTTAGTTATTCCTGGATTTGAGCAAAAAGTTAGATCAAGATTGTTCAAAAAGAGTCGCATGATATCCAACGAAAGCTTTGAATCTGCATCTGGCGCTAATATGATTCGCCTGGCAGATGGTGCAAAGCAGAATCTCTTCCGTTACATTGAAATCTGGATCAGCATCCTAACTACATTTTTAGAGGCTATTATCGTGACAATGTATGTCTCAACATTCGACATGTGGTTTCTATTGCTTCTTCCTTTTGCTTTCATTCCTACATTATTGAACTTGTTATATCAATCAAGGCTTTGGAAGCGCTACTACATTGCACTTGAACAATGTAAGAAGGAAGAGAGTGCATATTTCAAGGGATTAATAGATGAGATTGCGTGCAAGGAAAGTAGGATAACGTATGCTTCAGATTTGTTGTCGAACAAATGGAGGGCTAGTAGAGAAGAGAGAGATTCTGTTGAACAGAAAAAATCTACAAAGTTGTTAGCTCTTCAAATGATTTTGACTCCTGTAGAGCTTATTGGCACATTTGGAGGCTACCTAATGTCTGTTATCCTTTTGTTCTATGGAAGAATCGATTACGCTATCTGTACAGCATCAATTGTTGCTTATGCTTCAATTACATCCTCTCTTAGCTCCTTTGTTTCCATGATCGGTTATGAAGGGCAATATCGAAGAATGATCCAGCCATTCTTCAATTATTTGGATCAAAAAGAACGCTCTGCTTCTGAATGTGTTGTTCCTTTTGAAAAGGAGATTAGACTTGAGCGTGTCTCATTCAAATATCCAGGGCAGGAGATGAATGCATTAGACAATATTGACCTTAATATAAGAAAGGGTGAAGTCATTGCAATTGTTGGAGAGAATGGAGCTGGTAAGACAACATTGGCAAATATCATTCTTGGTCTATTTTTGCCAATAAGTGGAACTGTGTATTATGACGCAATGGATATTTCAAAAGCATCTGAGTTGAGGCTTCATGAAAAGCAATCCATAGTCTCTCAGGTTTTTGCCCGTTATAAAATGACAGTTCGCGATAATATCACAATCAGTGATTTTGATAAGAAAGAGGATGGGAATATCAATGAAGGAGATATTTCTTTTCTTTGCGATAGCCATCTGTCACTAGATACTATGCTTGGTAAGGAATTTGGAGGACGTGACCTTTCAGGTGGTCAATGGCAGATGTTATCGTGCGCACGCGGATTCTATAAAAATAGTGAGTTTCTTGTTCTGGACGAAGCTACTTCTGCAATAGATCCACTAAAAGAAAAAGCCATCTATGATTCTTTCAAATGTGAATTGAAAGGGAAAACCGGAATCATTATTACGCATCGTTTGGGTGCCGTATCGCTAGCAGACAGAGTTATTGTGCTAGAAAAAGGACATATCGTTCAGGAAGGCACGCATCATGAACTTCTTGAAGAAGATGGGCCATACAAGCAATTGTGGGACGTCCAAGCTAACAGAATAAACGCATGAAGAAATTAGGCTCGATAATTTTAGCCATTTAAATGAGGAATTTCGGTTTTTTAGCTGAAGTTCCTCTTTTCTTTTGATTGGATGTAGTGTATAATTATAACTACTGGAGT
>CAKQTE010000092.1 GCA_934276485.1 uncultured Spirochaetales bacterium
AAATGTGCTGTTATCCATCCCGAGGCCTCCTTCGGATAATTTTATCCTCAGGAGCTAACCGAGCCAAGCCTCGGGGTATTCAACCCTTCACATGCTGGCTGCTCGTATCGCCAGCATTGTGAATAAAAGAAAGGGCTCACGAAGAGCCCCATCAAAATCAATATCTATTTGTATTAGAAAGAGAATCCAAATACAAGATCAGCTGAAGCTGAATGTGTCTTTGCTGGCATTAGATATCTGTAATTAGCTTCAATGCCCATTGAGAATACGCTGTTGAATCTTACTCTCATACCTACGTTGCCTGCAGCATACCATGCTGTTGCAACTGGTCCGAGTGTACCTAGAGTATGTGTTGCTGTTGAAGCACTTGGATAGAAGATAGAGTATCCAGCACCACCGCCAAGATAGAAATCGAAGCTATCGTTGCCCATATACATCATTAGCTTTCCATCTGCGCTTGCATCATACATCATCTTCTTGATATCAAACTGCTTCCAGTCATTTGCTTCTGGTCTACCAATTACATTAGCATCCAATCTCAAGCCCAATCCCCAATGTCCTGCGTGTACAATGTTCTGGAACTCAAGACCAAGGCCAAGGCGTGGATAGTATCCATTGAGAGCAAACTTATCAAATGATACGTCTGTTGCTACACCTGTTGAGATAAGGAGGTTTGTCTTATATCCATAAGATGCCTTCTTCTCGACTGGCTGTGGCTCTACAACAACTGGCTCAACTTCTGCAACAGGCTCTACAGCTGGAGCTTCTTCTACTGGTTCTGCTACCACAGCTGGCTCTTCTACTACTGCAGGAGCCTCAACAACTGGTTCTGCAACTACAGGCTCTGCTTCTACTACAGCTGGCTCTGGAGCTGCTGTCAAAAGAGGCTCGGCTACAGCTACTGCTGATTCTGACCAATTCTCACCATCGTATGAGCACTGCAAATACAATGAATAGCTTGAATATGGATCAAGGTCTGTTGCTTCATAAGATAGAACATCTGCAGGAACAACTGTCCACGCGTTTTCAGCTTCGCCATTTAGCTGATAGCGATAATAAGTAACATCTAAATCATCATGATTCCATTTCCAGTTAACAGACATTGTCTGAGCAGCCATCAATTGAAGTAGGCAAGCACCAAGAACAAGGAGGATCATTACGAGTTTCTTTGCTTTATTCATTTTTTTCTAATCTCCTATAAAAAAAGGATACACTTGAATTATAATACAGCAAAAACATTGTCTGAACAAGAAATAACTCAATTTGAATCAAAAGGGGCAAATCATGAAGAGAATCGCTGTTTTTTGTGGCTCATCGCTAGGGTCAAATCCTATATATAAAGAAAAGGCATATGAGCTTGGACGAGAGATGGCTAAACGCAACATAGGACTTGTGTATGGAGGTGGAAACAAAGGCTTGATGGGAATAATAGCCCATGCAGTTTATGAAAATGGAGGAGAGGTAATAGGCGTTCTCCCTAAAGCCATGAACGTATCACAAGTTGTGGACAATGCTGTACATACTCGCTTGATAATAGTTGAGGATATGCACGAGAGAAAGAGTACAATGTATTCTCTATCAGAGGGCTTTGTTGCAATGCCAGGAGGCATCGGAACGCTAGAAGAGCTATTTGAGATATACACATGGAGGCAGCTGGCAATACACAACCATAACATTGCCCTATATAATATCAATGGATTCTGGGATCTACTAGAGAAGCAACTAAAAAAGACCAAGGATGAAGGTTTTCTTTCCCAGGAAGTTCTTGATACTCTAATAGTGGAAGAAGATCCAAAGACTCTCTTGGATAAACTCGAAATGGAAACAAAGGATTTACCAAATAAATTATGAACAAAGAAAAAACACTACAGATGATAGCTGACTATGCATATATAACAATAGGAAGCGCACTCACTGCCCTATCAATTGCACTATTTCTAAACCCTGCAAAGCTTGCTCCAGGAGGAGTTTCGGGAATAGCTACAATCATCTACTACCTAACAGGATGGAATCTTGGAACCATCATTCTTGCACTCTCGATTCCTGTGTACTTTCTTGGTGTTTGGATCTTTGGAAAGACATATGGCCTAAAGACATTGATCGGTTCCATTCTGCTATCTTTATTTACAATGCTATGGAACTATATCTTTGGCTACGATGGCATCCTAGATTATGCAAAAGATAGCTCAATGTGGCTCTCAGCCCTCTGT
Organism: uncultured Spirochaetales bacterium; assembly: GCA_934276485.1. GTDB lineage: Bacteria > Spirochaetota > Spirochaetia > Sphaerochaetales > Sphaerochaetaceae > Ornithospirochaeta. The sequence continues at coordinate 2,211 of CAKQTE010000092.1, forward strand.
GGAGGCATCATAACAGGCGCAGGCTTGGGCCTTGTAATGCGCTCAGGCTCCAACACAGGCGGCACAGACATTCTTGCTCAGGCTCTTGCTAAGTACACACATATTGCGCAAGGCACATCGCTAATGATCGTAGATGGATTTGTAATTGTAGGATCAGCATTCGTATTTGGAATTGAGAACGCACTTTACGCTGTTGTTGTAGTTCTTTTGACATCCATCATCATCGACAGATTCATCATGATGATGGGCACAGGATACGCAAAGACAGTATATATAGTGTCCCCAAAGCTAGAAGAAATCGGAGACTACATCCTTACAGAGCTAGACAGAAGTGGCACTATACTTTCATCTCAAGGACTATTTTCAAAAGAAGACAAACCTATGTTGATGACAGTTGTTCCCAATCAGGATGTTCCAAGGCTGATGAGAGCTATAAAGAAAATAGACGCAAACGCATTCACAATCATACAGGAAACAGTGCATGTTCTTGGCGAAGGATACAAAAACATCTCTGCAGTTGCTAACTCAGAAGATGTAACACAGACGAAATAACAACAAGTGGAAAAGTTAACACATTTATGGTATCTTGTTGGAGGAAAATTATTTCTACCACTAGCACTCTTTTGTGCATTCTAGTAGAACTAAGATAGTTTATACCAAATAAGGAGAAAGACAATGGAAGACGGTCATGGTGGCAAATCGATGATTCAGAAAACCGAGAAAGAAATGCCTCCAAGTAGAATACCGTCTCTCTTGACGGTATAAAAACAACAGGCTTTCTTTTCTTACTCAATCACACAACATGGGAGAAGAAAATGGAAGACGAAAAAGAACTAACCCAACACCCTAACTATGTCCAGGAGTTGGTTTCAATAATTCAAAGCAACCTATCACCAATGGCTCTAAAGGAAAAGCTTTCAGACTATCACGATAGTGATATTGCTGATGCGCTTGAAGAACTGGCGCCACAGGAAAGAGAGAAGCTATACAGAATTCTGGACCAAGATACTCTTGCTAACATCATCGAATATGCTGAGGATAGCTCAACATATCTGAATGAACTAAGTGTAAAGAAGAAGATCGCAGTACTCAGCTCCATGGAAACAGACAAAGCAGCTGAGTATCTGAAAACACTACCAAAAGGCGAAAGAGCTACCCTTTTGGAGTTTTTGGATGACGATAAGAAAGTAGATTTGGCTTTGCTTGCATCCTTTGATGACGACGAGATTGGTTCCAAGATGAGTACTAACTTCATCGAGATCAAGAACCACTTAAGCATCAAGGAAGCGATGAAGGAGCTTATCAATCAAGCAGCCGAGAACGATAATATCCAGACAATATATGTGGTTGGCGACAACGACCTATATTATGGTGCTATCGACTTAAAGGATTTGATCATCGCACGCGAAGGAACAGCTGTAGAGTCTATCATCTCAACATCCTACCCTTATGTTTATGCTCATGAGCTAATCGATGAATGCGTAAACAATCTTAAGGAGTACGCAGAGGACTCCATCCCTGTCCTTGATTCCACCAATAAGCTAATTGGTGTTATCACAAGCCAGGATATGATGGAACTTATCGATGATTCGATGAGAGATGACTATGCAAAGTTCGCATCCCTAGGAGAGGAAGAAGATTTAGACGAAAGCGTATTTGTGAGTATCAAGAAAAGACTTCCTTGGCTATCAATCCTTCTCTTTTTGGGCATTGGTGTCTCAACAGTCGTAAGCTTCTTTACCAATATCGCGTCCCAGATTGCAATTCTTATTAGCTTCCAGTCCCTTGTTCTCGATATGGCAGGTAACTGTGGTACACAATCCCTTGCTGTCACTATCAGAGCATTGATGAGTGAACGCACATCAGGAAAGGACCTCTTTAAGCTTGTGTGGAAAGAAACAAGAATAGGATTCTTGAATGGAATCATAATAGGCTTGATCTGCTCATTGTTCATAGGCTTGTTTATATTCCTAACAAAGGAAAGGAACCTATTCTATGCATTCAGCATCTCTTCATGCACAGGACTTGCTCTCATTCTTTCGATGACATGTTCTACATTGATGGGTACTGTGATCCCAATATTATTCAAGAAGATTCACGTAGACCCAGCTGTAGCATCAGGGCCACTAATTACAACAATGAATGACCTTGCAGCTGTTGTTGCATATTACGGCCTGGCTTGGGCTCTACTTATAAATGTTGCCGGCATTGGTGCTTGACTATAATTGCCTTCTTAAGTGGAGGCAATTTATATTATCTACAGAATAGTTAGCCAAAACAAACTTAAATTATTGACACATATATACCCATGGAATTATCTTATAATCAAACATACCCCATAAGGGTATATAGGATAGATTATGGATAAACATACTCATAGAAACGAAGAAGAGCTTAAAGCCCTAATAAATCGCCTCAATAGAATCGAAGGACAGATCAGAGGTATCAAGAAGATGCTTGAAGAAGAAGCATATTGCATTGATGTCATGACACAAGTCAATGCAGCAACTGCTGCCCTGAATTCACTTAACAAGGAAATACTTAACAAGCATCTACATTGCTGTGTCGTCAGAGATATACAGAATGGAGATCTAGCGACTATCGATGAGCTATCGAGTTTAATCAAGAAGGTACTATAATGCATGAGTTCGATATAACAGGAATGAGCTGTGCTGCGTGTTCAGCTCGCATAGAAAAAGAAGTATCAAAGCTTGAAGGAGTCTCTTCTTGCTCTGTAAATCTTTTAACAAATTCAATGAGTGTTGAAGGAAACGTGACAGATAAAGAGATCATAGATGCTGTTGAGCACGCTGGCTATGGCGCTACAGAAAAAGGAAAAAGGAAGAAAGCAAAGGATGAAGAGATTGAAGACACTGAAAGTCCAAGGATTCTTAAACGTCTCATTGCATCCACTATTCTGATGTGCGCATTGATGTATTTATCAATGGGTCACATGATGTGGGGATGGCCTCTTCCAACCTCTCTATCTCATAATCATGTTGCCGAGGGCATTCTGCAACTTGTGCTTGCTCTTTCTGTGATGGTAATCAATCAAAAGTTCTTTATCAGCGGATTCAAGGCACTAATGCATAGAGCTCCAAATATGGACACCCTTGTCGCTCTAGGCTCTAGCGCGTCATTTCTCTATTCCTTATATGCTCTTCTTATGCTTTCTGATGCAGTAATGAATCAGAATATGGAAAGACAAATGAGCTTGATGCATGAGTTCTATTTTGAATCTGTTGCAATGATCCTAACGCTGATTACAATCGGAAAATACCTAGAAGCTAAATCAAAAGGAAAGACGACAAAAGAATTAAAGACCCTTATTAATCTAAAACCAAAGACTGCTACAGTCATAAAGAATGGAAAAGAAACAACTCTCGAAATCGGTAATGTTCATGTTGGAGACATATTCATCGTTCGTCCAGGAGAGAGCATTCCTATCGATGGTGTGATCATTGAAGGAGAAAGCGCTATCGACGAGTCATTTGTTACAGGAGAAAGTATCCCTGTAGATAAAGCAGTTGGTGACAGTGTCACAGGTGCAACCATAAACCAATCTGGTTTTCTTAAGTGCAAAGTAACTCGTGAAAGCGAAGAAACAACGCTTGCAAAGATCATTCAAATGGTTTCAGATGCATCCAGCACCAAAGCTCCTATTGCTAAGGTTGCAGACAAGGTATCAGGTGTATTCGTTCCAACTGTTATCTCTATTGCAATTGTAACAGTCATAGGTTGGCTAATTGCAGGACAAAGCTTTGGCTTTTCACTTGCACGCGGAATATCTGTATTAGTAATCAGCTGTCCATGCGCACTTGGGCTTGCTACTCCAGTTGCAATAATGGTTGGAAGCGGAATGGGTGCTAAGAATGGAATACTATTCAAAAATGCAACCAGTCTGGAAGAGACAGGAAAAGTAGACATAGTTGTTCTTGATAAAACAGGAACGATAACAGAAGGAACTCCTGTTGTAACTACTATCTATCCAGCAGAAGGCATTGAAGAAGATTGGCTAGTATCCCTTGCCGGGGCACTAGAGATGAAGAGCGAGCATCCTCTTGCAAAAGCTATACTAAAATACGCAGAAGAAAGAGATATCGAATGCGAAGAAGTAACATCATTCAAGGCTCTTGTTGGAAATGGACTTGAAGGTGTACTTGATGGAAAGATCCTCGTTGGTGGTAGTTATAGCTACATAGAGACAAAGACTGCTATTGCTGAGAAACTCAATAATGAGTACATAAAGCTAACAGAAAAGGGACAGACTCCTCTTCTCTTTATGTATGACAACAAGCTTCTTGGAATGATATCTGTTGCAGATACAATCAAGAAAGATAGTCCAGAGGCAATAAAAGAATTGAAGAGGATGGGCATTGAAGTTGTGATGCTCACAGGAGACAATTCTCGAACAGCAGAGGCCATCGGCAAGGAAGCAGGGGTAGACAGAGTAATTGCAGGAGTTCTACCAGAAGGAAAGGAGAAAGAGATCAGACGCCTTCAGGAAAAAGGAAAGGTAATGATGGTTGGAGATGGCATCAACGATGCCCCTGCTCTCACTCGTGCAGATATCGGAGCAGCAATTGGCGCAGGAACAGACGTTGCAATAGAAGCTGCAGATATTGTCTTGATGCACTCAACTCTATCTGATATCCCTGCATCCATTAGGCTCTCAAGAGGTGTTTTGACAAACATCCATGAAAACCTATTCTGGGCATTTGGATATAACCTTGTAGGAATACCACTTGCAATGGGACTGTTTATCTCACTATTTGGATGGAAACTTAATCCTATGTTTGGAGCTGCTGCCATGAGCGTATCTAGCTTCTTGGTAGTAACAAATGCACTTAGATTAAACCTCTTTGATATCAGAAGCACTAAGCATGATAGAAAGAGAAAACATAAAAATACAAAGAAAAAAGACAAGGAGAAGATCATGATAAAGACAATGAAAATCGAAGGCATGATGTGCTCACATTGTGAAGCATCTGTGAAGAAAGCTCTTGAGGCTATTGATGGTGTAATGGAAGCAACACCTAGCCATGAGAATGGAGAAGCTATCGTAAAGCTTGAGAAAGATGTACCAAACGACACGCTTAAAGCTGCAGTTGAGGCAAAGGATTACAAAGTAATCTCAATCAATTAGAGTCGACAGAATTAGAGGACCTTCGAAACTATCTTGGGTCCTCTATTCTTTTAAATCACGCTTGGCTTTTGAAATTAGAAGGGAGCCAACCTCTGTCGATACAGGATCTAAAATCCCAACCAGGTTGATCAACACACTTAACCTTATATGACCAGAAGTATTGTCCATATGCTTCTTCGAATGTCATTAAGTAAGCTGCTGACATCAGGCGATAAGACTCGTATCTCTGTTCTGGAGTGAATGATGGAAGAATATTATGAGGCAAGGACCACTCGCCTATGATCAAAGGTACATATTTCTGAACTTCCAATATCTTATAGTGCCAATCATTCAGGATTCTATTTAAGTGATTGAAAGTTGATGTACTTTCAGTGACACCTTCCATATCCAGATAGAGATGTGTGTCCAAAAGAACATTCTTGAAATTGGATTCCTTTATGAAGGTCTTTATCAAATCCAACCTAAAGGCATCATGGAAAACCACCAATTTATCTTCACTCATATGCTGTCTTAGCTTTTCATAGCATCTTGTATAGAAATCAAATACTGTTTCGATAGGAACAGACGAAGAGCCCTTTGACCTTTCCTTATCATGAGGCTGGTAGAATCTCTTATTGCGTTGCCATACCTCTTCGCTTGCAGGCTCATTAAGAAGCTCTATGCCCAAAAGATTCTCTCTATTGCCATAGCGATCTGCCAAAAGAGCCAATACATCTATCATTCGATCGATATTCTCTTTTTTCTGATGCCATTTGCAGACTGCACATATCCCACCATTGTCATAACCATTTTGAGACTCCGGTGCTGTATGGATATCCAACAAAACAGATAGATCATATTTTTTTGCCCACACAAATAGCTTATCTACATAATCGATACATGGAACATAGTCACCACAGAACCTTGGGTCATCCCCAAATAAAAAATGCGGAATAGGAAGACGAATGGAATCGAGTCCGCAACTTTTGATAAATGCAATATCCTCTTCTTTGATAAAGTTATCTCTATGAGCCTTGAATCTATCAATCTTCTCTTGTCCCTTGAGAACTTTAACCAGGTTATCTTCATCTCTAGAGTCAGTTCCTCTGAATACAGATGGGTCCATCCATCTTTCGAGAACTAGCCATTCTCCCAGGTTCACACCTCTAATTTTGCTCATAGTCACCTTCCTCCAGAATTATATGTGTCAAAGAATTGGATTTGATATTCAATGTAAAAACGCATTCGTTTATACGTAGATTCACTTTACAAGAACGAGGAATAGCTCCGATTATGACATGGATGCTTCCATCTCGATTCTTTACAGAAAGAACATCTAGCGTTGAATCATATTTAGTATGGAAAATTACAGAAGAACCATCTTTTACAGCTTGTCCTACTTCTTTCATCACTTCAAATGCCATATTTGATTTTGCAACAAAGTTCTCATCTGTCATAAAAGGAGCCATACAGTAATTGCCTACATGGTTAGGCCCACCTTCTGCATCCAGTATTATATTCCAATCGATAAATGCATTTGCTCCTCTTTGCAAATCGTTTAGAATCTCATGGCCATATACCTTGAGTTGCTTTAGGTTGTTATCCTTATCCTTAACTCCCATACAGAACTCGGACATTATCATTTCATGCTCAGGATATAGTGCTCTATATTCAGTCAGCGCTTCAAAGTGATCTCCGCAATATCCATGGAATGCAATGCCAGATATAGATGCACGAGACTCCTCGTTTATAAAATCCTGCGCTCGCGACAATAGTCTCTCTTTATTGTGATCCCAATAGAAGATCTTTATATCAGCCAGCCCCGCTTTCTCAAGCTCAGGCTTTAATGCTGACAGAAGATATTCTCTTTCTTCTTCTGCGCTATATAGACAGCTATCCCAAGTCTGCACAGCATTAGGCTCATTCTGGATTGTCATTGCAACAACGGCGTATCCTCGAGCAAGATATTCCTTCGCATAATTAGAAACAAAGTGTGCCCACATTTGGTAGCATTCCTTTTTCAAGGAGCCACCCTTTAGTCTTGAGTTGTTTGACTTTAGGTATGATTGAGGAGACCATGGAGATAGAAGAATTGGAATCTTTCGCCCTGCTTCTTTTTCTATCAGATCCAAATATGGAAAGATGTATTCTTCATCAATAGAGAAATCATATTCTTCCCTCTCAAGAGAAGCTTTTGTTGAAGCAGCAGAGTATTGATGAGTCGAGAAATCACAAGAATCTATTGGAATACGAACCATTTTATAGTTAGCACCATCTTTATCAAAATATTGATGTATTACATTTTTCACATCTTCTTGCTTCATATTCTTGAATACATATCCAGAAGCCTGAGTTAACGCGCCTCCAATAGCATGCACAGAATGCAACTCGTGCTCAGGAAATAACTCAATGATGTTTTCTTCCATTTTTCTATGGTTTGTACCTCTTATTATGCTGAGGTTGGTTTTCTCTAGTGATGTAGAGATGGATATAGCTCTCATTTAACTGCTCCTATTGTTAAACCGTTGATGATGTATTTGGACAAGAACGAATAGACGATTATTACAGGAACCACGGATATTGCAATTGCAACATATTGAGCTCCATAGTTTGCAAGGAATATGCCCTTGATCGTCGAGATCAAGATTGGCATCGTAAAGCGTTTTGCATCGCTTAGTACGATCAATGGTGCTAGATAGTTATTCCAGCAAGAGACAAAGTTGAATATGCATATCGTAGCCACTCCTGGCATTACACAAGGGAGCGCTATTCGATTGAAGATTGCAACTTCTGAATACCCTTCCATTCTTGCAGCTTCAATTAGGGAATCTGGAACAGTCTGTTCAATCATTCCTCTAAGGAAGAATACTGCAGATGCATTTGCTATTCCCGGTATGATAAAGGGCCAGAATGTATTCAGTAGCGATAGCTTCAGATTAAGACGATAAAAACCAATTATACTCAGCTGCGAAGGAAGCATCATACTTGCTAGTACTATGCAAAAGAAGAATGATTTTCCCTTGAAGCGATATTTTGCAAATCCATATCCAGTGAAAGCTCCAAAATAACCAGTCAGAACCACATAAGGCACTGCAATAAGAGTGCTATTTAGAAATCCACGCCAAATATTGGTCAAGGACTGGAGCTTTCTATAGTTTTCAGCCAAGTACTTTCCAGGCACAAACTTTATCTTTGTTACGATATCAATTGAATTATATGTTGAGTTTATGATAACCAGATAAAAAGGAAATATAGACAACAACAATAAGAAAAACAGGAAAATATAGATAATTGCTTTTAATATGCGTTCTTTCATTTTGAATCCTTCCTGTTCATTACATAGAGAGAAATAAAACTAAGGATTGCGATGATAAAGAATAATATTACAGATAGCGCAGAGGCATATCCAAAGGAATTATTCTTGAATCCTTGGTTATAGATGTACATTGATGATGTTAAAAGAGCCTTTTGCGGATCTCCTTGCATGTTTGTCAAATTTGCAGGAACATCCAATATCTGCATACCTCCAATTACAGATGTGATCGTGATATACACAAGAGTTGGACGAATCAAAGGCAATGTGATCTTTCTGAATGTCTGCATCTTCGTACAACCATCAAGCTCTGCAGCTTCATACATATCCTGGCTAATGGAAGTAATGCCTGCCATTATGATGATTGTTGTGTACCCAAACCACATCCACCATAGAATGTATGAACATATCATTTGTGAAATATTCGTTGACTTAAAGAAAGCTACAGGAGTTCCCTTTACATGTAGTCCAACCAAAAGCTGATTGACTGTAGATTTATCTCCATTCATCAATATGTTAAACAGAAGACCAATCGATGCAGCCGTAATCAAATTTGGCAGGTAATAAACTGCCCTCATGAATCTCATTCCCTTGATCTTATAGAATGTGAATATCATTGAAAGTAGAAGAGCTATCCCTATTTGTGGAATAAAATCAACAATCCAGATCTTTATTGTATTCCATAGAGTCTTAGGAAACGTATTATCGCTAACGATACGCTTAAAGTTTGCGAATTCGACGCTTGTTGCAGCACCGAATCCGCTCCATTTCTGAAATGAGAGCTGAAAGGTAAAGATGATTGGATATAGTCCAAAGATCAAGAACACTATAAGGAACGGAGCTATGAAAAAGTAACCCCATCTTCCTTTTTTTGCATTTAAACCTGACACTCTCATTCATTTTTCTCCTATTTGTTATTCAACAATCAATTCTGGGAATGCGTTCTTAACATCATCCTTGAACTGCTTGAGAGCAGCATTCTTATCTGTTCCTGCTGCATAGCTCTTGATAGCAGATACGAATGCATCATTAATCTGAGCATCATAAACTGTATTGAGAGCCTTGAACTCATTGTTCATTGCTTCAATGAACATGCCATTAGGATTCTGTCCTCCGAGAACAGCTTCGCCCTCGCCTTCAGCTAGCTTCTCACAAACACTCTTTAGAACTACGAAGTCACCACTGTTCTTTGCATATTCATAAAGAGCATCTTCATTCAACATTACATATTCAAAGAACTTCCAAGCCTCTTCCTTGTAAGGAGTATTCTCATAGATACCGAGGTAAGAACCGCCTGAGATATATGATGTTGGAGGAGTTGTGATTGCCCACTTACCAATTGTCTTGTTGGCAGCTGGCTTTACGACATATTGATATCCCCATGGTGGGAGGATATAGCAGAATAGACTGTCTGACTCAACTCCGGCAATCCATTCACTTGCCCACTGGTCAACACCAAGGTCATAACCCTTTGTTATGATTTCCTTAGCCATATCGAAGAAAGACAATAGAACAGGATCAATTACAAGCTTTCCATCAACAACCCATGGCTGTGTTCTCTGTGCAACCTTACTGTCTAGGAGGTCCTTGAAACATGAAACGAAGCTAATTCCATCCTTCTTCATCTTAGATGCGACATTAAGCATCTTCTCATCTGTATCTAGCAACTTTGCAACTTCAATTGGATCATCTGTTCCAAAGTACTTCTGAGCAATGTCACGTCTGTAGATAATTGCACCAGGATTTGCCTGCCAAGTGAGAGCCCTAACAACACCAGTTGAATCAGTTCCTACTTTTAGTACAGCATCCCAAATATTGTCCTTGTAATCATTAATATGATAGACTCCCGAGTTGAGGTCTGCAAAACATCCAGCTTCAACTAGATATGTGATGTAGCTTGCTTCTTGCATAAATAGGTCTGGCACACCCTTTCCACTTCCCAAAACAGTAATGAGTTTCGCAGTCATTTCTTGGTCTGGAATAACAGTGACATTAACCTTGATGCCTGGATTTGCGGCCTCGAATCCTGGAATCCATTGCTTGATCTCGTCTCCTCTTGCCCATACTTCAAGTGTTACATCCGAGCTTTTTTCTGCTGCTGCCTGAGCAAACACAAAGCATGGTGTTAGCGCTAACATAATTGCGATGATAGCTACGAATCTGATACCTTTCATATCATTCCTCCTTAGTATTCCTTGACCGATTCCTCCACATCCAGAACGCTGTCGACATAAGTGTGAGTAACAGCCTTTTCAGGATGCTGAATACGATCTATTAAGCATTTTGATAGCAAACGCGCAGTTTCGAAGACAGGTTGCGCAACTGTCGTGATCTTTGGTGATGCCATTAGATGGTGTCCTAAACCATCAAATCCGACTACTGAAATTTGATCTGGGACATTGATTCCATGACTCCTTAGTCCAGATATGAATCCAACTGCCATGATATCAGTGATGAAGAAAACTGCAGAAACATCCAGCTTGTTATCGACAACCCAATTTGCAGCTTCCATGCCTCCTTGAACTGTATTGGAAACTGTATGTACTAGCTCTTCACAAAATGGAATGTCATGATCGGATAAAGCTTCCTTGTATCCTTCGAGTCGTTCTTTTACATAGGGGCTATCAATATTATTCAGCACGATAGCAATCTTCTTGTGTCCTTTTTGAATCAGGTATTCAACACCAATCTTTGCGGCTTCTGTGTTGTTGGTATCCATAGTATCGACATCTGGATCTTTATAGGAACCAAGAAGTGCAACAGGCTTTCCTGTTTTCTTTGCATCCAAAAGCGTTGTTTCCTTGTAATTGTAACCAGAAAGAATATATCCATCACAGAATTGATTTGGTTTGATTTTATCAATGATTTGAACAGAGTAATTCTCTTCAGAAAGAGCTGAGCAAGCACCAATCAAAAATTGCTGTGAGAATGGATCCATCATTCCCATTGTCTTGGCCATATGGATACATATGATTCCTGATTTGTTTGATGCTAGGTTATGCGCTGCTGTATTGTGGACGTATCCTACTTCTTCAAGGATTGCAGAAATCTTCTCCCTTGTTTCTTTCGAAACGCGTTCCGGGGAGTTGATTACACGAGAGACAGTGATCATCGAAACCCCTGCTCTTTCTGCAATATCCTTAATCGTCATAGCATCTACTTCCTTGCATTGTTAGCGCTAACATAATCTTATTGTGAATCCGATTTTCGATTTGTCAATCAATATTTGATGGAAGTTTTTAAAGGCATCAAGAATTAATTTCAATGATTATATATCATGCCTATATCTGTTAACAAATTGATAAAAGTTCAAATCATGCTAATATTTGGAATTCAAAATGACGTTAAATCCAGATTAATCCAAGTCCCTACTTACAGCCATTTACAACTAATGAGTCAACAAAATCTTCTGTGCTATCCAATGCATCACTTGGTTCAAAGCTATAGATATACTGTCTGTGATAATCTAGATATTCCTTAGTCTTATCGGATACAAACGATAAGCTTTGAGAACCATCAACACCCATGCGATTTAAATTATTCCACATAGATCTAGACTCCTTTTCAGGAAGAATTATCTTTCCAGTACTAGAATCAAAAGAAATAACACCGCGGTCAAAAAGCTTGTCATAATTAGGTGTTAATATCAACGAATTATTTACATCAATACTTTCTTGGTCTGAAGATTCTCTCCATGGTTTAATGTGACTAGCAACCAACCAACTAGCATTATCAACACCAGTTACAGCGCATTTATTACCCCAAAATTCCAATGAATCGCGCCTGTATTTGGACTGAGCTGTTCTAATCATTTGTATCTTCTGAGCTTCTGTAGAAGCAATGGTTCTATGATTATTCTCAGAGTAAAGAGGCGTGTTCTCCTTGATCAAATACTTATCAGAGTCAAACTCTTCTTCCAAAGAAATTCTTTTTTCCAGAGATTCATATTCAAACAAATCAAAAACTATATGAGAAGGTATTCCTGGTTCCCAATTGTATTGGGCACGAATAGGAAGAGCCCTGCCATAATACACATAAGGTTTCTTATCTTCTGATTTAATAAAAACAAATACGTCATGCGATGCAGCTTGAATTCTTTTTTCTGCATATTTCATTTTTTCCTGGCCTGACCAAAACAATGTACTTCCATCCAAATGATCTGTATAAGCCATATATTTATATCCGACATTCTTTTTCTTCAAAGTAATGAAAAGCATTAGGAAATCTTCTTTAGTACGAGTATATACACCACGTCTAAGCATGCTAGTCGGATCCACGCCAAGCATAGGCGCCAAGTCCTGAATTCTATATTCTTTACCTATTTCCAGAAGACTAACAAGAAGTCGAGATCTTCCATCGTTTTGTTCTGCCATCCCCATAAAATCAGGATAGTTCAAACACGATCTCCGGTCCAGATCAAAAAATAACTTTAATTTTTTCCACGTCCAATATACACGCTTCTTCTCTGTTGAATGCATTTATGATTCTTTGACAAAAGAAGACTATTCAATGCAACTATCATAAATCCCCGAAAGATAGTTGAAAAAGGAGCTCTAGAGATATATCTTTGCTAATCTTTTTATGCAATAAAGGCTCAAAAAAATGCGACCTGTGCGGTTAAATTAAGCCGCTTTGGCTGAATCTAATAAAGAGAAACGTATCGTCTTGCTATTAGTCCAAACATCATTTTCTTTGTTTAGAGTACAAGCTTTTATGATAGCCAGGGAGGAT
>CAKQTE010000093.1 GCA_934276485.1 uncultured Spirochaetales bacterium
AGGGGCAATACCCAAGCATAAAAGGATGTCGTTTGTGCTTTTTCCCTGTTTCAGCATGTCCTTTATTGATTCTTCCGTTATCTGCATATAACTCTTTTCCTTACCTGTAATTAGTATACCATAAGTAGAAGAAATATGCTAGTATGAATTGGATTATTTCTTTATATTTAAAGAAATTATTTGATTTATGTTCCGGATTTTGAAGTAATTTGGATCAATTAAAAACCATAGAGGAAGATTTTAGACGCTATGCGACTGAATAGTTACGGCATCGATTTGTTAAGGCATATAAAAACCCTCATCTGAGGGCTTATGCGTTAATCTTTTAGAGGAATATCGAATGACATCCTATCGCGTGTAAGTATTGTATTTTCAAAAATAGCTCTTGCTTCATCCCTGAGAATCTTCAGCTCCCGATCTGAATAACGAGGACTATAATGCTGCAGGCAAAGCTTATCACTATGGCTGTCACGAGCAATCATGGCAGCTTGTTCTGCTGTCATATGTTTCTTGTCTCGAGCATCCTCCTCGAGAGCTTTTTCAAACATACCTTCGCAGAATAAGATATCTGAATCATGGACGTAATCTGCTATCTCAGGAAAGTACAAGCTATCAGTGACATAGCTGAACTTACGTCCGGATCTTGCATCTCCCATTATCATATCAGGTGTGATCACCCTGCCATCTTCCAGAGTTACATTGTTGCCTTGTTGAAGCTGTCCCCAAAGTCTACCTTTAGGAACCCCTAGCTCTATGGCTTTATCTGGATGGAACTCTCCCTTTCTCATATCTTCAACCAATGAGTATCCAAAGCAAGGCTTAGTATGATTAAGCTGAAATGCATTGATAGAGAAGTCTTCTCCTCTATAGATTTCTCCTGGTTCTACAGGAATTACCTTGATCTCGTAGTTGATGTACATATCGAGAATACGACGAGCGGCATCTACAAATTCCACTAAGCGTGCTGGCCCATAGATATATAATGGTTCAGTTCTATCAACCTGACTTGATAGCATCAATATACCAGGAAGTCCTGTTACATGATCTGCATGCATATGTGAGATGAAGATTGCAGAAATCTTCTTCCACTTCAAATTCAACATCTTTAGGCTTACTTGAGTTCCCTCTCCGCAATCGAAGAGGAAAAGTTCGCCTTCACGCCTAACAAGTGCTGATGTAAGAAACCGTCCAGGAAGTGGCATCATGCCACTTGTACCTAGGGAAAATACTTCTAAATTCACATTAATCAGATTATCAAGGTTCAAGGACAATGACAAGCAACAACAGAGCTCTACATATTATACACTTCAGACAAAAGCTCTTTTTTCTCTCTATGCTTTAAAGTAACCAGAAGTGAAAGGTATGCTATAAGAATCATCAAGGCTATCATGATTGCAATTTGAACATAAGGAATGCTAATTGTGAAAGATGTGATGTAATACTCAAGCATTTCAGGTTCAAAGCGAGAGATCAAAGAGATTATCCTTGGTGACAACAATCCCAACAATAGACCCACAACAACTCCAAAGAAAGTTGCTATCGAGATTGCAACAAGCGTCATCTTCACGTATATCGCTCTTACTCTCTTGCTTTCCATACCCAACAGTAGAAGTGTTGCTATATCACGTCTATCACGAGATAAATATACCTGAGACACTTCTATTGAAAAGAATGCAGATAAGAAAGCTACAAGTACAATAATCACATACAAAATCCAAATCGATTGCTCAACATTTGAGTATAAAAGTGCATTGTTCTCTTTATATGTAGTTGTGTAGATTCCTTCATCCAGAAGTTTTGCTTTTACATCCTCTACATTTGCATCTGATTGCAATAATATCTCATACTCAGATCTTTCATTTGAAAGGACATCCTTTGAAACAAATGCCATATATCTATCGATCTGGGCATATCCGGAGTCAAAGATACCAATGATTGTCACAAGGTATGGTCTTGTTCTTCCCTTCTCTTCTTCATAAAGAAGCATTGTCATCTTATCTCCAATCTTGCAATCAAGGCTTTTGGCTAGATTTGATGACAATACAACCCAATTCTTCTTGTACTCACCGATCTCTAATCTTAAACCTTTTACTCTTTCTTGATTGAAGTAATCCTCTCCAACACCTCGAATATAGACAATGCTCTCGCCATTTGCACTATAGAAAATACCTTCAGAGTGCATTACTTCATCTACAGAACTATTATCAGGAAGGAGAGATGGATCCACGTAAACATCTGATGACAAAGAACCAGAGCCAAGGAGTGCTATCATCCTGTCGATTGCAGATGACATGGAAAATATGAATACCAAAGCAAAAACCAGGATTGTTGTTATCAGAAACACAAGAATCAAGGGCGTGAATGTAGATAATACATACCCTGCCCCCATACCTTGTCCTAGTTTTCGCCTCAGATATAATTTCTCACTATCTCGACTCAAGTTTGCCACCCTTTAGTACATAGACTTTATCAGCTTGTGCAGCAAGAGCGTTGTTGTGAGTAACAAGCAACATACCCCTCTTCTCTTTCTTGATCACATCAAATAGTATTCCAGATACTTTATCAGCACTCATCTCATCAAGTGCTCCCGTTGGTTCATCAGCAAATATTATGTCGGGCTTAGGAGCCAAGGCGCGAGCTATGGCTATACGCTGTCTCTCACCCCCTGATAGTTTATCTGGTCGATGATCCCGGCGCTCATATAGATCAACAAGCTCCAAGTAGTACTTTGCTTCCTCTGTGGCTTCTTTCTTGCTCGTACCTTGAATCATCAAGGGAAGTGCTATATTCTCAAGCGCTGAGAAATCCTCTAGAAGCAAAGAAGATTGGAATACAAAGCCCATCGCACTTCGTCTTAGCTTTTCGATTTGTTTTGCATCCATTCCATCTGTATCGTTTGAGTTGTAGTAAATCTTTCCACTATCCTTTTTCAACAATAGCGCAGCTGTTGCCAAGAGAGTGGACTTTCCACTTCCAGATTGACCTACGATAGCACATATCTCACCTTCAGATACTGTCAAATTCAATCCTTCGAGGATATTCAATGGACCTTGCGAAGTTGAATATGATTTTGATATATCCTCAAGCCTCAAAATCTCATTTGCCATTTACTACCTCCATCAAATCCATATTCCAATCCTTTTTCCTTTCATAAGAGCAGAAGAAAAACGAGCTAAGTGCCAACATAAGTGCAAATATAATAAATGATGGCGCAGGGAATACAAGAGTCATCATCGTACCAATAAACGAAAGTGATAATCTTTCAATTATTGGTATCAATATAAATGTAAGAACAAGAGATAGAACCAAGCCTGATGCAAGTACGATATAGAAAGACAATAGGAACGCTAGATCTATCTTTTGTCTCTCCAGGCCAAGGATCTCAAGTTCTGCTCTTTCTTTTCTCTTCTCTTGGTAGAATATCCTGATCGATTGCTTTGTAGATACGCCAACAAGCAAAAACAGGAGTGCTAGTATTACATACATTAGCGTCTTTTCAATCAAGAATGCTGAATACAAGCTTGCTTCTGCATCCTTCCAACTAGTCACATCATAGCCAAGGGACTTCAGGTAAGCTATTTCCTTATTATTCATCCCCTTGATAGCAGTTGAATATATTGCATTATCGCCAGCTTCCTCTATTGGCATAAAGATGTAGAAGGCATCAAATTCGCTGCCCATTGCTGTTGCATACACACCCGATATTTTCTTCTCTGCAGTCTGAGGTAGCACAACGCCACTCTTTCCTTTCTTCATTACCGATAGAGAATATGTACTTGACCTATTTGATGCATATAGAGAATAAGGAATTACCAATGATGATGAGTCTCCTGTTAGAAATCTCAAGCCCCCATCATAATCAGAATCGATATAGCGAACTAAAAAAGCCCTATCTGATACAAGAGCTTCTCCGGAGGCATATTCAAAGATAGTCTTATCTGGATAGATTTGGGCTATCTCATCCTTGTATTGGCCTGATACAACACAGTCAAAGGACCTTACATTTCGTATGTTTTCGAATCTTGTGTTTTGCAAATAGTTCATGCTTGCAATGATTATCACAAGAAGCGTGAACGAAAACGCAGTTGATAGCAATATCCTAATACTGCTAGAGCGATGATGGGATGTGGATGAGAATGCATAACGCAAAGACAAAAGACCTATCACAGTTTTGTAACCTCCTTGAGTCTTTTTCCATCCACGTCGAATATCATTCTGTATTTTGCCACTCCTGAGATATAACGAATCTCTTCTATATCCCCACTCGGGAGAGTACGCTTTGTTTTTGTAATGACGTTATTTTCGAAATAAGTAGTCTTTACAAGAACCGAATTCTCATATTCTTCGACCCTTGAATTACCGCCTTCTAGATAACGTTTTCTAACTAACTCACCAGAACCTGAATACGAATAGAAAATATAGCTGTTGCCATCGCGCTCTTCCACTAGGCGTCCATTTTTGTCAAATGCGTACACTCGTCCATCTTTTTCCTGCACAAGCTTATCTTGGTCAAACTCAGGAATGAATAGGCTTTCTGGTTCAAGATGAGCCAAGTCTGCTTTTACGCTCTTTCCATCTATGTTATATACAATTGCATTATTATCAAAAAGAGCGCTATTCGTGCCATCAAAACCAACAGCTTTGTTGCCTGCAAGAATATAGTCAACCTTCCTTACGATTTCCTCGTTGTAAGAATATATGTAACTAAGCATAGCTTTGTCGTCGTAGTAATAGTTATATTCCTCAACGCTATCGGGCTTTGTGATTATTCTTCTTACCACTCTACTCTTTTCATCTATAAAGACACGCTCAGAGGAGTTTTCTTCAAAGATATTCCATCCATCAGAAAAGTATTTTGTCTCTCTTATTGTAACGCCATCTTTATAGATGATGGTTTCATCCTCTCTATCCTCTCTTTCCCATCCGATATTGCTGCGCTCGTCAATCTTTTCCATTTTCTGTCCAAGCGCATTACTTTTGTATGCCTCTGCAGAGAGAGGAAACAAAAGGAACAATAAGATTAAGGATAAGAGGATTTTTCTCATAAGCCCATCAATGCGTTGATATATTCTTCCTTGTCAAATGGCTTGATATCATCATAGCCTTCGCCTGTGCAAACAAATACGATTGGAAGAGACAAGAGTTTTCCAATCTGAACAAGAGCTCCACCCTTTGCAGCTGAATCATACTTGGTAAGTATTACTCCATCTAAAGGAACTGCTTGATTGAATAGCATTGCTTGCGATAGTCCATTCTGACCAGTAGTGGCATCGATTACCAAGAACTTCTTGTAGTTCTCGCTCTTTACGTTCTTTGCCTTGATAACCTTATCCATCTTCTGAAGCTCTTTCATCAAGTTTTCCTTGTTGTGCATTCTTCCTGCAGTATCAGCAAGGATCAATGTGTCGTGATGAGCGTATGCCGATGTGATAGCGTCAAAGATTACAGCACCTGGATCAGAGCCTGTATTCTGCTTAACTATTCTCATTCCAAGTCTATCTGCATGGATCTCAAGCTGGTCTACTGCTGCAGCTCTGAAAGTATCTCCTGCTGCTAACAATACCTTCTGGCCACGAGAGGAGAAATACTTTGCCATCTTTGCAATTGTTGTAGTTTTACCAACACCATTTACACCAAGAATCATCCAAACAGCCAAGTCGTCATCGAACTTGAAGTCATATGCATAGATATATCTACTGATGATCTCTTTCATCTTATTCTGCAGATCAGATGCTTCTACAAGTTTATTCTCCTTGGCTTCCTTTCTTAGCGTCTCGATAATCTCATCTGTGAGTTTTGCGCCCAAGTCGCCCTCGATAAGAGCATCCTCAAGCTCCTCAAAAAATGATTCATCTATCTTTCTGGATTTGAATATACCCCTTAATTTCTCTCCAAACTTCTTAAAAAAAGCCATTAAATATACTCCTACATTTCATAATTTGCGCTATTGAAATATTCAAACATGGAATCAACCATATTTACCAATGATACCAAGCTTATACCACCTAGAACAACCGAAACTGGCATAAGATTATAGCTTGGAGCTAGGTTTGTTATGGTCTGGGACGCAACATAACCTCCAAATGAGATCAAAGTTGCAAATAAACTGCAATAAAAATCGCTCTTTGCATTCTTGACCAAATCAACGCTATCCATCCAATCAGGCTTAAGGGAAATCGTTAAATTCGTAATTGGAGTCAAGGACTGAAGTGAATATGTCGAGAATCCTTCACGAGTTGCTGTAAGCGTAAATGGATAATCGAGATCAGATATCATCCTTCCATCTAGCTTATGACCATTGTAGTAGACCTTGGCATCATAAGGAATCGCACTATAGATCAAAGTCGCACTTTCTTGTTTTTCAAGATCCAAGTCCACCTCAGTGAGTGCTGAATCGACAAATATCTCTATCTCTTTTGTCTTATAGCCAGGAACTATATATGATAGTCTGTGTTTTCCATCTAGAAGAGCAAGCTTTCCTGTGTATGTTACAGTAGGAACCGAATCAACATATAGCGTTCCATTCAAAGGAAAATCTATGTCGATCAAGCGATATCCATCAGATAGAAAATATGTAGAAAATAGTGTAAACAACTCTTCTCTCTCACTATCTAATAGTTGGTTTGTAAATATCGCTTCATGTACAACCTCTCCATTTATGTACATGCGGATCTCAGGAAGGATATCGTTTGAAAGCTCGGCAATAGCAATGATCATATCCACTCCATCGCGAAGAGATAAGTATTCATATGCTTCCTTATCTCCTGAGAACAAGTATTCTTTTTCCTTATCAGAAAACTTGGAATCCACTATCTTGATCTGGAATGAATCGATGTTTTCATTCTTTACATCAAGATTGTTAATCTTATCGATATCTTCGTTTTTGTATGCTTTATCTAAAGAGGAATAGTAAGTTCTCAAACCTTCTTTCTCGATTCGATTCGATATTTGTTTCTTTGTATAATCAGTTGTAGGAAGAGACGAAAAAACATCCAAGACATCGCTTACGACTGTCTTGTAGCTCTCATTTTGACTTATTATTGCAATATTGAAACTTGCCCCACTCAATGGATCAAGCAGGACAAGCGTAAGCAGAATGAGTAGAAAACTACTCTTCTTTAAGGAAGTGCAAATAGCTTTCAATGAAGTCATCTATTTCACCATCCATTACTGCGATGATATTTCCTGTACTATAGTTGGTTCTATGGTCCTTAACCATTGTATATGGCTGGAATACATAGCTTCGAATCTGGGATCCCCATGCTATATCCATCTTCGCAATAGCATTTGCTTCCTTCTCCTTCTCCTTTTCCTTCTGATAGTACTCATAGAGCTTAGCTCTAAGCATCTTGAAAGCCACATCCTTGTTCATGAATTGGCTTCTTTCGTTCTGACACTGTACTACGATACCTGTTGCATAGTGAGTGATTCTAACAGCAGAGTCAGTCTTGTTAACGTGCTGTCCACCTGCGCCTCCTGCACGGTATGTATCCAAACGATAATCTTCTGGCTTGATATCAATTTCGATATCGTCATCAACTTCAGCAGATGCATAGACAGATGTGAAAGATGTGTGTCTGCGCTTAGCTGAGTCAAATGGAGAGATTCTAACGAGTCTATGAACTCCAGCTTCTCCCTTTAGATATCCAAATGCATAGTCTCCCTTGATATGCATTGTTACTGATTTGATTCCACCTTCGTTCTCTTCCAAGTCCAGGATCTCAGCCTTAAAGCCATGACGCTCTGCCCATCTAATGTACAGTCTCATCAACATGCTTGCCCAGTCAGAGGCCTCTGTACCACCTGCTCCTGCATGGATAGAAAGGTATACATTGTTCTTATCGAACTTACCATCAAGAAGAGTTTTGACCTTCAATGGTCTGAACTTCGCATCCAATTCATCAATCTGAGCCTGAAGCTCTTGAGAAAGCGAATCATCATCCTCTGCTGAATATAGTTCGATCAACTCCTCTAAATCATTGATCTGTCCGATCATATCCTTCCATGGATAGTAGCTATCCTTGATAGCATTGAGTTCAGCAAATACTTTCTTTGATTCCTCTGGATCGTTCCAAAAGTCTGGCGCTGCTGTCTTATCTTCAAGCGCTTTTATCTTAGTGAGAGTATTAGCCTGTTCAAAGACGCCTCCATACAGTATAGGCTTCTTCCTTTAGGTTTTCGAATTTAGCTTTATTCTCTATGTACATTTGTACTCTCCTTCGCTTCGTTTATTCTTAGTACTAATCTATATGTTGCTTCCTCTCCTGCCTTTATTGACATTGGAAATGAGAAAGTCAATTTCTTATATAAGTAAAAATCCTCAAGGCCCATCGATGTGAATTGACTTTGCATAATACCTTCTTCTGTAAGTGAGAATTCACTTGTGGAGGAAAGAATTACCTGATGCCCCTGAGCCCTATAGTTGTATCGTACAGTCTTTGCAACAACTTTCTGTAGAGCAAACATGTCTTTCCGCATCTCGTTACCAGCAAGCTCCAAATCCCTCGAATCCAGATATACAAAGTTCTCATAGTGTCCTTTGACATCAGAGCCACTTTCGTTCTTGAGTGTGATATCACAGATGAAGGTAGTTGTTCTTAATCTGAATCTCTTTGTAATCGTCAGAGGCATCGAAGAGTCTTCGAGTGTGAATTGATAGTCGGTACGCTTTCTATCAAGAACCTCAGAGTCGAAGATCTTCTCTGATGTTGAATAAGAGTTATCTCCTACAACGATATTGTCAGAAAATGACTTCAACAGTGGTACCGATGGAAACTTCTTGTCAAATGGTACTCTAGTATCCATGACATTAATGCGTCCTGGCTTATAGTCAAACTCAGGAACAGCAGCTCCCTTTGGAGAAATTACAGCTGTATATAACTTGTTTGTTGTGAAATAGTCATTCTCTCCAATCTCTTCTAGGTCATACTCTTTATGGACTGTGGAACCAGACTCTTCAAACATAGCATTCTCTGCATCTATTATCTCGCTCCAGAACGCTCTTCTTTCACTAAGGCGCAAAGGTGTGCACTGTGCATCATGGATAAAGAGTGAGCCGGTAGATACATTGAATAGATACCTATAGATATCTTTCTTCAAGTATCTATTGCTACCTCTGAATCCACACTCAGATAGGGAAATGTATCTATTGAATAGGTATCTGAAGTTCTCGTTTCTGACAAAGATATCATTGAATGACTTCAAGCCACCTGCCCAAGCATCCCTTCCATACCAACCAGAGTCCAGGTATCCTGGAGTGTTTATCGCCAGCTCTTCGATATGAACAAGCTTATCTTGGTATCTCTTCATCAATGAAACGATCAATGAGCCAATCTTTGCCTCATCTCCATTTCTGCTTGCGCCTTCCAAAGCTTGGTCAATATTCAAGAACACAACAAGGCTATGCCCTGTGTATGAATCAAGCAAAGCAAACATGCCATTCTCTAGCTCTTCATATCCGATATTGCCTTGTGCATAGTTGGAAACAAGCGATGAGATAGCATCATTTATAGAATATATTGTTATACGCTTTCCAAGCTCATTCATTACAAATGATTCTTGGGAAACATGTTCTTTCGTTGTTGCCTTATATGTGGAAATGACAACTCCATCAATGCCACAGTTCTTGAGTGTAGACACATATAAAGGAGCCCAGATCTGGCCATACATGAAAGCAACTGATGGCAAAACACCATAGTCCCTTCTGATCTGGCTTGTCATCTTCTCTATCTGGTTGGCTCTCTCCTTAGGAGGAAGCAATGACAGTACTGCTTGGGAGTATGAACCTGTAATCAGTTTCATATCCCCACGTTTAGCAGCTGTCGAAATAAGAGATCTAAACTCTGGACGATGCTTCGTAATATGTTTCATCATCGCAGATGATTGATAGAGACTTATCTTCTGATTTGGATTGTTGAAGATATAATAAAGCACCGGTTCATACATGAGCGACAGTGCCCGATCGAAAACGGGCACTGGGGAGCTTTCTGATATCTCTGTATAAATACCTAGTGCTAACTTCAAGTTAATCTCTCTTTAAAATACATTTCTGAGGACACAGCTCTGATGCTTTTTCACAAGCAGTCTGATCCTTTGAATAATCATTATGCGAAAGGAAGTCAACAACCTCAAATGGGGAGTTTTCAACCTTGACTTGACAAATTTTACACCCAATACAGCCAACTGAACAAACTTTCTTTACCTTTCCACCAGGAAGATGATTGTTACAAGCAACAATATATTGAGCATCATATGGTACCATCTTTATAACATTGTTTGGACATACTTGGGTACATTTTCCACATGCAATGCACTTTTCCTTATCTACAACAACATCTCCATTTGAATCCTTTGAGATGGCGCCAACAGGACAAACTTTAATACAAGAACCTAGATGTAAGCAACCCTCTTTGCATCCAACAGGACCGCCTTGCAGCAAAGATGCAGCATTACAATCCTCCAAACCCTTATATTCAAAGTCTGTAGCTGTATGCTCTGGGTTTCCTTTACAGTGAACAAAAGCAACCATTCTTTGATTTACAGTTACCTCTACTCCCAATATTTCGCCCATCTTCTTTGCCAAGGCCTCTCCTCCAGGAGAACAAAGACCTGGTTTTGCTTCCCCATTGAATACTGCTTCTGCGTATGCAGAGCATCCTGCATAACCACAACCGCCACAATTTGCACCCGGCATACTTGCCTCTAGTGCAATTAGCTTCTCGTCTTTTTCAACAGCAAGCTTCTTATCTGCAATAGATAGGCAGATCCCAAGGATCAAGCCCAGTACTGCAATCACAACAAATGCCAATAGAATATTCATACTCTGCTATCTCCCTCAAGCTAGTCCTAGATTTGTAATCAAGCTGGAATCAAATGCCATGAAAGCTAGAGCCATCAAACCAGCTGATATGAATGTGATAGGAACACCCTTGAACCACTTTCTTACAGGTGTCATCTCTAGCTTCTCCCTGATATTTGCCATCAGGATAATTGCCATTGTAAATCCAAGTCCTGCAGCAATGCCTGCAACAAAGGACTGTAGAAGATTATAGCTATTGTCGATGTTTAGGATAGCAATACCAAGAACAGCACAGTTTGTTGTTATAAGTGGTAGGTAGATTCCAAGAGCTTTATATAGCGATGGGCTCATTTTTCTGATTACCATCTCAACTAGCTGAACAAGAGCTGCGATAACAAGAATGAATGAAATTGTCTTTAGGTATTCAAGTCCACATAGAGCAAGAAGTTGATATACAGACCAACAAACAACGGATGCAATCGCTGTTACGAATGTTACAGCAACACCCATTCCTATTGCACTTTCACTGTTTTTTGATACTCCAATGAAAGGACATAGTCCCATGAACTTAACAAGGATAAAGTTGTTTACGAATATATATGTTACCAATATTCCAATGTAGCTCATGCCTCTACCTCCTTCTTTTGAGCTTGTTTAGCAGTAAACCAATTGAAGAATGCCTTTAGGTATCCCATTACAAGAAGTGCTCCTGCAGAGAGTGCAATAACCTTGATAGGAGACTCTGAATAACCAGGAATCTTGAATACAACATTCAAAGCCCCCAGATTGATAAGTGTGATTGTTCCAGCTCCGATTACCTCTCTGATAAGTGCAATCAAAGTCAGTCCTAGTGTAAATCCAATACCCATTCCAAGACCATCAAGAGCTGAATCAAGAACGCTGTTCTTGTTTGCAAATGCCTCAGCGCGTCCTAGAATGATACAGTTTACTACGATCAAGGACAGATAGATTCCAAGTGCATTATATAGCTCGATCATGAATGCATGCATCAGCATCTCAAGAATTGTAACAAAGGATGCAATGATAACAATGTATGAAGGAATTCTGATTGAATCAGGAATAACGTTCTTCAATAGTGAGATGAATATGTTCGATCCAACTAGAACAAAGATAACGCCTGCGCCCATTCCCAAAGCATTCCATACCTGTGTAGAGACTGCTAGTGTTGGACACATACCCAACATGATTATAAAGATAGGATTCTCTCTAAAGATTCCCTTAGTAAACTCTTTAGCGTGAGATGCCATTTGCAACCTCCTTTATATAATCAGAGCCAAGGCGAAGAACGGATGTAACACCGTTGAATGTGATAGTAGCTCCTGATACAAGAGCAACTTCATCCTCTTTTAGATCGTTTTTTGATACTGGAATTGGACTCTTTGAGCCAAGATTCTTGAACATATCCATATACCAAGAGTTCTCAGCTTTCTTTCCAAGACCTGCTGTCTCTGAGTTATTTGTCATCTTGGCATTAATCAAGGATCCATCAAGATAGTACGATGCGATGATAGTAAATGCTCCACCGTAACCCTTTCCTGTTAGATTCAACGAATATCCACCAAGTTCTGTCTTAGCTTCATCTTTATATAGAGGTGTGATTGAGTTGATATTAGCCCTATCTTCAACACTCTCTCCATCGCCTGGAAACATTCCACCAGAGACAGACTGCAAAGCAGCAAGGTCTGTCTTTCTTTGGTTTTCAGCAATGACTGGAGATGTGATCTGATTTACTAGAGCGCAAAGAGTTGCACAGACAGCACATATCAAGAATAGAGTAAGACCTGTCTTTAGATAGTTCTTCATGCCTTTGCCTCCTTCTTTTCCTTAACAGGCTTTACATAGCCAAACTTCTTGACCTTGACATATCTGTCGATTGTTGGAGTGACGATATTCATCAAGATGATTGCTAGTGAAACTCCCTCTGGTAGGGACCCGAAATATCTGAAGAGGAATGTAAAGAAACCACATCCAACTGCAAAGATGATCTCGCCTACAGGAGTTGTTGGAGTTGTAACCCAATCGGTAGCCATAAAGAATGCACCTAGCATCAATCCACCTGAGAAAATAGGAAGAAGGATTTCTCCTGAAAATAGGCCATTGCCATATGGGAGCCCTCCAAAGACAAATGCCAAAAGTGCAAATGAACCAATATAGCAAACAGGAATTCTCCATGTGATTACTTTCTTACACAATAAGAAGATACCACCAACAAGAAGAAGTAGCGCACTAACCTCTCCAATACATCCAGATGTATTTCCAAAGAATGCATCAACTGCATATGGATTGATGTTCAACTTATCTCCAAGCATGGATGCAAAATCTGTAAGAGGACGATATGCAAGAATAGACTCCTGTGTTCCCTCGAGTCCCATTGAAAGTCCTGTCTTCAATACAGAAAGAGGAGTTGCTCCCGATAGAGCGTCTGCAACTGGGTTTCGTACACCCCACTTGGAAAGAGTGTTGGCACTTGCCATAAGTGTTCTAGGAAGTGTGAATGTACTCATTTGAGATGTAAATGAGAAGAATACAAATACTCTTCCTGCAAGAGCTGGGTTCATCCAGTTAGCTCCCAATCCTCCAAATGTCCACTTTGCAACAGCAATTGCAAAAGCGGATGCCAGAATTGGAATTAGGATATTTATGCTTGGTGGCATGTTCATACCAACAAGAAGTCCTGTGACAATTGCCGAAAGATCAGGGAGAGTGAACTCCTTGCTGATCAATCCTAGTAAATATTCAGTCAATACAGCAGAGCCAATGGAAACCAAAACTACCAATAGTGCGTGCCATCCAAATACTGCGATACCCCAAATAGTAGACGGAAGCAAAGCCAAGATAACATAGAGCATCGCTTTATCTGTTCTATTCGAAGAGTGAATATGAGGGCTTGTTCTTACTGTAAGCATTATTTCTTCTTCCTCCCCATCTTCTTTCCGAGCTTAAATCCCTGTACTAGAGGAATATGAGAAGGACATGAGTATGCACAGCAACCACATTCCTTGCAATCCATTAAGCTATATTCATTCATAGCAACTTCGTAGTTGCCATATTTGATGTTTCTGAACATCTTGTTTGGCTGTAGGCCCATTGGACATGCTTGAACACACTTTCCACAGGATACACAAGGAAAAGAGAGGTCCTCGATCATCAATGGAAGAGCCAACAAACCACCAGAGCCTTTTACGGTTGGAGTATCTAGATCAGAGACCCCAAACCCCATCATAGGACCGCCGGATACAAGTTCTACCATATCGTCCTTTGTTCCGCCTGCGTATGATAGAAGATCTGAGAACTTAACGCCTATTGGAGCCCAAACATTCTTTGGACTGTTAACGCTCTCGCCTGAGATAGTAACGCATCTTTCAATAAGTGGCTTATGAAAAACTGCAGCTTCATATAGAGCATAAGCTGTGCTTAGGTTACAAACAACAGCTCCAACATCCAAGGGAAGCTTACCTGATGGGATATCACGATTGATGGTAGCTTTCAATAGCTGCTTTTCATCTCCCTGAGGATATTTCATCTTAAGTGGCATGATCGTAATTGGATAGCCAAGAGCTTTTGCCTTCTTCTCTAGAAGAGCTACAGCATCAAGCTTATTTGCCTCAACTCCGATTATGATATGCTCTGGAGATAAAATCTTTCCTGCAACCATCACACCTTCAAGAACATTCTCTGTTCTTTCAAGCATCATTCTATAGTCACATGTTAGATATGGTTCACACTCTGCTCCATTGATAACCAGGTATTCAACCTTCTTGCCAAGTGGGACGGAAAACTTTACAGATGTTGGGAATGTAGCTCCGCCCATTCCAACAATTCCCATGTCCTTAACAAGGGCCTTCAACTCCTCTGTGTCCATTTCCTTCCAATTGTACTTAACAGTAAAAGGATCGGACCCTTCTTGATCAACCTTTATTACCAAAGCGTCAGCAACAACTCCACTAGAAAGCCTGACACGTCTGACTTCAGTTACAGTTCCATCAACAGGACTATGAACATCAGCAGAAATGAAAGAAGATGCCTGTCCAACCTTCTCACCCTTTTTTACGCTATCGCCCTTCTTTTTCAATGCAGTAGCTGGGGCTCCAAGGTGTTGGGACATAGAAAGTATGATTTCCTCAGGAAGAGGGAATTTTTCAATAGCCATGTCCTTTGATAGACTCTTCTTGTCAGATGGGTGCACACCACCACGTCTGAAAGTAGCAAACTTCATCTTTAAACTCCTCTATAAGTTTTAATCTTATCTTAAAACCGGATATTCTTGAATATGCTTTTCCATTTTTGTACCAAAGCGACTACTTAATTTTTGCGCGATATTCATACTCTTGTTAGATTTCCTAACAGATTTTGAAGCATATAAATATTTATTGATTACAAGTCTTCTGATTGGTTATCATATATAGATATGAATAAGCTTTTCCAATTTGCATTTTCAAAACTGAAAGGAACCAAGGTCTTTGCACTCATTGGCAGATCCGGCACAGGAAAAAGCTATCACTCAAAACAAGTTGCAGCTAAATACAAGATAGATCTAATCATAGATGATGGGCTATTGATCAAGGGCGACAAGATCCTTGCAGGACACTCTGCCAAGGAAGATCCGAACTTTATATCTGCAGTCAGAACTGCTGTCTTTGATAACGATGAGCATAAAAATCAAATTGAAGAAGCCTTGATCAGACAGAAATACAAGAGAATTCTGATAATTGGAACATCTGAAAAGATGATTAGGAAAATATGCTCTCGCCTAGAGCTTCCTATGCCAGAGAAGATCATTCATATTGAAGATATCTCAACAGCAGAGGATATTGAGATGGCAATGCGTATTCGATTCACAGAAGGCAAACATGTAATTCCTGTTCCTTCAATTGAAGTTACACGCTCAGCTCCTCAAATTGTCTATGACTCGATGAAGGTTCTTCTTGGCAAGAAAAAACATGGAAAGGCACAAACCAGCGAAAAGACAATTGTGCGCCCTGAATTCTCAAGACCTGCAAAGGATGCAATATCGGAAGCAGAGCTAACACAAATGGTAAAGCATGCAATTGGTGAATATGATTCGGTGATGAAAGTAAAGAAAGTCAGAGGAACAAAGAATCCAGATTCTACTTATTCTATCTATGTAACATTACAGCTTCCGATCAGACACTACATAGCAACAACCATCTCAGATTTGCAGGAATATATCTCAGACTGTTTGGAAAAATATGGTGGAATACCTGTAAAGTATGTTTCTATACAAATAGAAGAATGGGGTTAGAGATCGTGCGACTCAGCAAGAGTCTTTGCTCTCTGCTCTTCTACAACAACAGTCTTAGGCTTTGGCTGACTCTTCTTCCTTCGTCTCATCTTCTCATTCTCGACTGCACTACCTTTCTTGACGTTTGTTGTGTTCTTCTTTACGTTCTGTCTCTTCTTTTTGTTTCTTCTTACAACACCAAGATCCTTTAGAATCATTGAAGATGCTTTCTCAAGCTCATAGTTAGGAGGTGTTGTAGGACTAAGAAGAATCTTTGCCTGTCTGAAGATATCCTTAAACAGTTCATCAGGATTCATGCCATCAGCATTATCTGTAAGGATAGCTGGTTTAATTAGGTAATAAAGCATTACTTCCCTAGGAACCTTCTCGCCTTTATCTGAAGATGATTTTACAAGCGAATCCAATTGATTGAGGGATGTTGAAACCTCTGGAATATCACTATATAGAGCATAGCAAGGTAATAGATATGCAAGAATCTGATAACGCTTGAGATTCTTGAAAATTGCTTCAGCGCATCCAGAGGAGAGAATCTTATATACTTCTTCAGTCAATCTGGAAGTTGAACAATTGATGATTTCCCCTGCATTCTTCTTGATAGCTCTGCTTACATTCCACTTAAGCTTGAAGCCTGTAGTTGCTTGGTACTTCAATGCTCTGATCATACGAACAGGATCTTCAGAGAATGCATAATTAAGAGGAATAAGGGATCTGATAACGTGTTTTTTCAAATCCTCGATTGCATTATTAAAATCCAATATCTGGCAATTTTGAGGATTGTAGTATAGAGCATTGATAGAGAAATCCCTTCTTTTGGCATCCTGCTCTATTGTTCCATATACGTTATTGTTCCCCTCCTCGAAGTTCTCTTCATCACTACGGAATGTTGTAACTTCGATGATTTTATCTGAAGAGAAAAAAAGATGAACGATTCTAAAACGCTTTCCAATTATACGAGAGTTCCAGAATAGGCGCTGCACCTGTCTTGGGGATGCAGATGTTGCAATATCGAAATCCTTTGGTTTACGACCAAGCATCAAGTCTCTAACGGAGCCACCTACAATATAGGCCTCAGCTCCAGATGCTTGAAGTTTTCTTATTGCCCAAAGTGCATCCTTATCTATCATGCTATTTCTTATTGGATGCTCTTTAGATGTATATATTTTAGCTACGGGTTCAGATTTCCCGCGTCCATCAGTTTTATATCGGATAAACACATTGCTATCTTAACTAGATTCAACAACTCAAACAAGTGAAAGACTTGAACGAAATGAGGCAAACTGTATAAGAACTATATAACTTCAACAAAACTAAACACTATATTATTCCGAATTAAGAATATAACTTCTTTTAGATTTTATTCAAACAAGAAAGGAACAAAGTAAAAAGGAATGTATTGTATATCCCCTTCTTTCTTATAATCCTTTTGAGAAAGAATGATTTTTTCACCAATACTATCAGAATATACAGTTGAAAACACATCTAATGACTCATGTCTTCCTATTCCCGAAGACTTAACTTCGAATGCTGATATCTTTTTCCCCTTCGCAGATAGAAAGTCGACCTCATAATAATGAGTGCTCTCTTTTTTCTCCCAAGTATGGTAATAAAGTTCTCGTCCTGAAGATGCAATCATCTGGGCAACAAGATTTTCATATAGATAACCAAGGTTTAAAGGAAGTTTATTGGAAAGCAATTTTGCATATACATCATTTTCAACAGAAGGACGTTCAATAAACATAAGAGAAACAAAGAGACCAGTATCTGCTAGGTACAGCTTGTAGCTATCGAAATCTTTCGTCAACGATAGACTTACTCTTGGATCCGTTGTGTTATATGACATCAATACAGTCTTTGAATCAACCAGATCAAAGAGTAGATAATCAGCCTTGCCTTTTATTCTTTTTCCTGTAGCGGAGTTCAATCTGAAACGCTTAAAGTCTTTCGATAATTGAGCTGGAATAGAATGAAAGATATTTGATAGATTCCCAGAAGGATCTATCTTTCTGAAATCATCTTCGTACAATTTGATAATCTGTCTTTTGACTTGGTCTATTTTCTCAAAGTTTGATCCATTTACATATGCATCCACTGCTTGTGGCATTCCACCTACAGCCATGTATATACGCAAATCCCTTAAAAGCTTTCGATTAACCTGCTCACCAACACCTTTCTTAGCCTCATATAGATTTCTTAGAATTGAATAATTACCGCCAGTTGCATCACAAAATTCTTCATAGTCCATCGGATAGACTTGTATCTTCATCTCTTCAGATGGTATCAGAATATCCTTGACATTCTTTTTTATAGATATAAGAGAACCTGTTTCGATATAGTGATATCGACCATCCTTAACAAGATGCTTAATGGCTTGTCTTGCTTTTGGAAAAAGCTGTACTTCATCAAAGATAATGACAGATTGATGTTCATAAAGAGTTACTCCCTTTACTGCTTGGAGTCTCAAAAAGAACATGTTCATATTTCCAATGTCTTCAAAACATGCAAGCTCTTCTTCCGTTGCAATTGAGAAGTCTATCAATATATATGACTTATATTCTCTAGAGGCAAACTGCTCTGCTATTGTTGATTTCCCAACACGTCTCGCACCTTCTAACAATACAGCATAGCTATCTGCATAATTTTTTTTCCAATCCAATAATCGTGAGTATGCTTTTCTTTTGAAATACATGGCAACCTCTTAAGAAAAAGGCTTTTCTTCAAGATTAGAATATGACCAATTGGCCATTTCTTCAAGATTTTATTTAGCAACAGTGCTATTTCTTCAAGATTTTAACGAAATTTTAAACGAAATCAAAATTGTTAAATTTCGTTATCAATGGCATAATTTCGTTATATCAATAAAGGAGGAAATATCATGACATACTGTTCATCTGAAGATGCAGCAACATCAATGGGGATATCTGTTCGCAGGATACAGCAAATGTGCAAGAACGGAGAGATTCAAGGAGCAAAAAAATAGGTAGGTCATGGGAAATTCCTGTTGGCGAAATATCGAAAGACAAAAAGAAACCATTGCCCATAGGTGTCTCTGATTTCAAGTCAGCAACAACCAACTATTATTATGTAGATAAAACACTGTTGATCAAAGACTTTCTCGATAGCAAACCAATGGTTTCATTGTTTACTCGCCCCAGGCGCTTTGGAAAGACACTTAACATGGATATGCTTCGAGTATTCTTTGAGAAAACAGATGACGTTACTTCTGTATATTTCAAAGATAAGAAGATTTGGAAATATGGATCTGAATACACAAAACATCAAGGCCAATATCCTGTCATATTTCTAACATTCAAGGATGTCAAATGCAGAAGCTGGGAAGAATCCTTTCAGAAAATACAAAAATTGATCTCATTAGAATTCATTCGTCATAGTGAATTAGAAACAAGCTCTCTATTAAGTTCTTATGGAAAAGAGCAATACAAACGTTTTACACGAGAAGAAGCAACAGAGATAGATTGCCAGATGAGTTTGCAACTACTATCCCTGCTTTTGCATAAACATTTTAACAAAGAGTGCATAATAATAATCGATGAATATGACACACCAATACAGCAAGGTCATAGTCAAAGCTTCTATCTAGAAACTGTGAATTTCATGCGCAATTTCTTCTCAGGAGGACTTAAGGACAACTCTCACCTAGCCTTTGGATTTCTAACTGGTATTCTAAGAATTGCAAAGGAAAGTATCTTTAGTGACATGAATAATCTGAAGATCAACTCCATCCTTGACGATAGCTACAGCGAATACTTTGGATTCACAAAAGACGAAGTAATAGAGTTGTTAAGTTATTACCAAAAAGAAGAAAAGTATCTGGAAGTTTGCCAGCAATGTCATTAAGTTAAGAACTTAAGACAGATAAAGAAGTCATCAATGGTGGATTGTTCATATAATCTTGCTGTTGATGACTTTTGTTTTATACATACATGCCTAGAACTACATGATTTTGGTCAA
>CAKQTE010000094.1 GCA_934276485.1 uncultured Spirochaetales bacterium
TATCATACGTCAAGGAATTGATTTGGAATCATAGGATGCATGAAACTCTGGAACAGGTTCTCAATGAAAATCTTTGGGATCCGATTGCTTCTTGGTCCTAGAAGTCACCATTTGTTAAATTAACTGGAAAGATTGTTGAAAAATCTTCAAAAAAGGAATGAAAAGTGGTTTAAAGCCTTTATTTTATCACTCTCATGATACAATAAATGTATGAGTCAGACAGAACGCTTATTAGCTATACTAGATAGATTGTGTCAGCAAAGAAGACAGGTGAATGTAGCTTGGATAGCAAATACATTTGAAGTCTCTGATCGCCAAGCTAGAAGAGATCTTGAATACATTAGAGATAGGATTGTAGATACTTCTTTTGGATCCAATGTCAGTCTTGAGTATGACAGGGCAAAAAAACGAATATAAGCTTGTCGGAAGTGCAAAAGAACTTGAAAGTATGGCAGCAAAGTCTGTAATTGCATCGGCAGTAGCCATGTCTGCAATGGATCCATTAAGGGAAATACTTGGAAAGAAAACAAAGGAATCAACAAGTGATAAAGTTCGATTTATATCACAAGCTGCTGAGCTTCCTGATTACAAGACATTCATTGAAATACTGCATGCCATCGAAGACAATATTAGGCTTAAGATATCATACAGCAATGTTAAACGTGATCATTCAACTCGAATAATTGAGCCTTTGGAATTGGTAAACTATACAGCAATTTGGTATGTAAAAGCCTATGACTTGGAAAAACAAATGGTATTAACGTTATCACTATCGCGAATAGGGGATATTACGCGTTTGGAAGAAAAGAGAACATTCAATGATTTTGAGCGTTTGAAAGAGGAAGCTCTATCTGGCTATGGGATATATTCAGGAAGAAAGATATACCAGTACACAATGCGATTCTATAACGACGTTGCATGGATAGTATCAAATCAGATATGGCATAAGGAACAAGAGGGGCATTGGATTGATGAGAATACATATGAGCTAACTGTTCCAGCTGCATATTATAGAGAGCTACTTGCCAAAACTCTTTCTTTTGGGGCC
This sequence comes from uncultured Spirochaetales bacterium, assembly GCA_934276485.1. Classification (GTDB taxonomy): domain Bacteria; phylum Spirochaetota; class Spirochaetia; order Sphaerochaetales; family Sphaerochaetaceae; genus Ornithospirochaeta. The sequence continues at coordinate 1,049 of CAKQTE010000094.1, forward strand.
AGCGCAGAACCAATATCACCGCCATATTTTGTTAATAAGTATTACGAAGAACTAGATTTACTGATTGCTCGGGTTAACAAACGCAAAAAAGAGATAGAATCTGATTGAGCTATATTGTGATTCTTGGTAGAAATGAAGGTAATGGCTACAAAATATATTCTTTTAGATAGTGACGATAAGATAGAGCGTCAATGCAATATTTGGGACAACTACACAAAGCTTAGTGTAGATTTCGAAGGAGAATTCAACCTCCATGTTTATGGAGAACATCTTTGTCTTGTACAAATCTATGATGGGAAGGCTTTCTACATCATAGATCCTAGGAGCAAGGATGTGACAAAGACCGGATTGGATAGATTCTTCTCATTATCTGCTGAAAAACTCTGGTTTGATTGCCAGTCTGACTCTGCTCTTGTCTATAAGAAATATGGATTGAAGATCAAGAATATCAAGGACTTGAGAGTATATGCTAAAACATTAGGCTTTCAAGGCAATCTTATTTCTCTCGAAAAGGAGTTCCTTGATATTGATGTAAAGATAAACAAGAAAAAGAACCAACAAGCGAATTGGCTTCGTCGTCCAATAGAGCCTGAAAACCTAGAATATGCTCTCTTGGATGTTGCTTATTTGATGGAGCTTGAGCCTGTTCTTGAAGAAGAGATCGACAGAAGAAAACTACGAAAGAATGCTGAAAAGGCGATGAAGAGTGCAACAACAGTCAAAGAACCAGAGCCTGGATGGAAACGTATTGGCCCATGGAGACTATATGATAGCTATCAGAAGATATTGATCAAGCATCTATATATATCACGAGATGCAATTGGAAAACGCTTCAATGTTCCTGCATCCAGAGTGTTGGACAAAGAGAGCATGACAAGAATCGTGATGACAAAAAAAATAAGCGAGAGCGACATTGAAATGATTCTTTCAAAGGCCAACCCTCGCTTTAAATCATTTCTTTCTCCATTGGTACATGACTCAATGAAGAAAGCTAAAGAGGAATATGAAGAGCAAAGAAAGGCTAAATAGTCTTTTCCTTTGGCTTTCTGTTTACGACATATATACCGACAGAAACCAGCACCAGTGCAATGAGTTTATTGATCTGTAATGCCTGTTCTTTTTCATGTAGGAATATTGCAGATAATAGTACTCCAAATAGAGGTACCATGAAGTTATAGATAGATACCTTACTAACAGGATTGTATTTCATCAAAGTACCCCAAACAGAGTAAGCAACAGCACTGATTAGTGCTAGATACAACAATAGAATGTAAGATGCTAAGGAGTTAACAAGCTGGATTCTTCCTCCGAAGATCAAGCCTGTTATGATCATGATCAATCCGCCTAGGATGAATTGATATCCAGAAAGCATTATGACGTTGAATCTCTTTGAGTATTTCTTTACCAGGATTCCTGAGAGAGCATAGCTGATTTGAGAAAGAAGAACCAAGCCTTCCCCTAAAAGAGTGAAGTTGAAGCTTGAACCTCCCTTGAATGATATGTTCATGATGACGATTCCTAAAAATCCCATCACGCATCCAATGATCTTTGCTCCAGTAAGCTTTTCATACCTAAAGAGCAAGGAAGCCATCAAGATAGAGAAAAAACCACCTGCACCAGACAGGATTGTTCCAGTAACTCCACTTGTGTGAGCAACTCCCACATAGTAGCAGAAGTATTGGATTACTGTCTGAGCCAAACAAAGCTTAAATAGAGAAGGTAGGGCTGCTTTCTCTGGCTTAATAAACTCATGAGCCATTATTGACTGGAATAGGATTACCAATATTCCTGCAAGAAAGAATCTTGTACCTGCAAACAAGATAATCGAAGGCGTGTCTGATGTGCTTATATTGAAGATTTGGTATCCAATCTTTATTGATGGTGTTGCACTTCCCCACAAAAAGCAGCAAAGCATAGCTAACAAAAATACGACAGATGCGTCAGTAAGCTTGTTCTTGTTTTCCATAGTATTTCCTTTGAGGCATCTATTTGTTATCTCTTCTGTATAATAAGAAGATAGAGACCAACGAATACTGTATCATTTAGCTATCTTAATGCCAAGGCAAGGTTTGTATTTGAAAAAAGTCCTCCGGGATAATGCCCAGAGGACCATTCGTTATCGCTGAATACGTTGTAGAACTGGAGTATGCTTTTCTATCGTGAATGATGCTTCTGCGATGTTCAAGCAATAGTCTCCGATGTGTTCAAGGTTTCTGATGATCTCAAGCAGTAGCAGCTCTGTCTTAACATCGGCATGCCCTGTTGAAATTGTGTCATGAACTTTGTCTGCAAGTTCTTGATGCCTTTCGTTCATCATATCCTCAAGCTTTTGGCTGTCGAGCATCTTTTCAATGGATGAAGATGAACCAATTGATTGTGTGATATGTTGGATGAATTCCATTGTCAGCTTGTTGTATGAGTCAATATCATCAAGTTCTGTATCTGAGAACTTCATGTTATCTTTCATCTTTGATTCACTGAGCTTAGCTAGGTTGTATATAGAGTCTGTGATGGATTCTGTTTCGTCAATTATCCTAATAAGCTTATTAAGAGCTACAGCATTGGTAGGAGATTGGGAGTCCTGAAGCATCTTTACGCAGAATGCAATCAATTGTTCCTGCATTTGGTCTGCATATTCTTCCTTGTGCTTAAGTAGATTGATTTCGTTTGAAATATCTCCAGTCTTTCTTGGAAGGGTAGCATATGTAGAGAACATATCTCTTGTAAGCTGTCCCATCTTGTCAATTTCGTTTCTGACAGCAACCAAATATAGCTCTGGTGTATCCATTCTACTGTTTGCAATATATGTAAAGTGGTAGGAATCGTCTAAGTAAGCAGTTGTCTCTGGAACAATCTTCTCTATAAAGGATGCAAATTTCGTTGTAAATGGGAAGAATATAAGTGTATTCAATACGTTGAATATTGTATGGAATGCTGCAAGGAATGTTGGGAGTGTTACTCTTAGAGCGTCTGATTCCATTGAGAAGATATCTCCTGGAGTCATTGCGTTTACGAGTGTCATCAATGGTTTGAAGAAGATCATTGCAAGAATTGATCCTCCGACATTGAATAGAATATGTGCCATTGCAGCACGCTTTGCATTGGTGCTTGTTCCTAGAGATGCGATATACGCTGTGATAGTTGTTCCGATGTTCTGTCCTAGGCATAGAGCAGATGCTGTCCAAACTCCAATCCAACCTTGGTAAGCCATCGTGATCGTGATGGCCATTGTTGCAGAGGATGATTGGACGATACAAGTCATCAAGGTTCCAAATATGACACAAGCGATCAAGGAAAGAGGTGAGTTGTTGTTGAATCTTGATAAGAACTCTGGGATTTGTGGGTATTTTGATATGTCAGGCATCGCTGCTTGCAAGAACTCGAGGCCTAAAAAAAGGAATCCAAAACCTAAGAATATCTCAGATATTTCTCGCTTTTTGATTCCTTTTGAAAACATCAATGGTAGTGCAATTGCAATGGATGCCAAAGATAGAGTTGTTATATTCATCTTGAAGCCCAAGATAGCAACAATCCAGCCTGTAACTGTTGTTCCTATATTGGCTCCCATGATTACACCGATTGCTTGAATTAGGCTTATAAGATTTGCGTTAACAAACGATACAACCATGACAGTCGTTGCAGATGATGATTGTATCAACACTGTAATCAAAACACCTGTGATAACTGCCATAAGCCGGTTAGAAGTCATCATTTGCAGGAACACCTTTAGTTTGCTTCCTGCAGATTTTTGAAGACCATCCGATAAAATTGTCATGCCATACAAAAAAAGGCCAACAGATCCTACGATGCTGATGAGCGTCAATAATATATCCATATTCAAACGCTACAAAACAAATGCAAAATGGTAAATAGTCGTTTTGTTAAAATTTATAAGATAAGGAATAATTGTTCAGAAAAATGAGGATTTGCTTAATTTTTGGTTAGATTTGAAACCAAATCTTTCAATGCTTTCATCTCGCTCTTCTCTATATATTCATCCACTGAGTGTGCTCCGAAGTAACCTGTGGCCAATAATATCGTCTCGATGCCCAATGCATTTAGATTATTTGCGTCCGATCCTCCTGTGGTGTCGAATGTATAACAATCTCGACCAGAGGATTCTATGGCTTCTTTTGCCCTTATGAAGAGAGGACTATGTGTATCTATTTTATATGGAGAGTATAGATTTTCTTCGACTATCTTCACCTTTCCCTTGTAAGATGATGCTATCTTGTGCGCTTTGTCTTTGATGGATGAGAGAATGGATGTGCGAGTATCATCACTTGCACTTCTGACTTCAAGGCATATTGTTGCTTTGTCTGGAACCACATTTATGCTTCCATTTGCGATAAAGGAACCGATGTTGACAGTTGTCGTTTGATTTATCCTTCCATCTTGAATCGATGTACAAAGTTCGCTAGCCATTTTTATAGCGCTTATGCCAGATTCTGGAGAAAAACCCGCGTGGGCACTTTTACCTATCATCTCGATTGTCAGTCTGCTTTTTCCAACGGCTCCTGTTATGATCCCACCAACTTTGTTTGTAGCATCAAGCGTATAGCATCCAATTATATCTAGAGGAGAGAAGAACTTGCGAGAAAGGCAGGCAGATCCATATAGGCCTATTTCCTCTGCTGGTAGGCAAAGGATGGCAAAGCCATCATCGGCGTGCCCTGCAATATCAAGTAGTACTGCTATAGCAGCTTTGTCATCAGCTCCTAGTGCAGTCGTTCCATCTGTCTTGAAAACCTCTTCGGTTTCAACCATATGAGCGTTCACTGCAGCTGGAACTGTATCCATATGACATGCAAATAATGTCTTAGGACTATCTATGTTCTTTTGACGTACTCCAACGGCTAAAGCCTGTTGGATTCTGGCCCTACAAGCGATAAATGCACCAGAGTGGCGTCTTACTTCATCTTGGACCGCTGAGGCCCGTCCAGCCTCAGTATTCTTTTCTTTATATTCTAATTTTAACACATATAATAATTTAAGTCCAATGAAATCGTCTCAAAAATAGAAAATATGTCTCAAAAATAGAAAATAAATACAGATTCAGAGCCTCTCATCCCACGGCTAAAGCTCGTGGGCTTTCTCGGCTAGATATCGTAAAAGAGCATATTGCCAACATCGTCTTTTCTACATTCAAAGCGAAAGCCTGTCATTTTCTGCATTATATATGTTGCAACAAGCCCCTCATCCTTCGATGGAGAGGGGATGGCGACCAAATCTCTAAAATAATCCAGATAGTCCAATTTTCTTTATTTCCTTCTATATGGAGTGTCTTCAATAGGAAGAGATCTTCTTCTATTGTTGTCTACACGAGAGTATGCATTTGCAATAGCTGGAGCTGTTGCAATTGTACAAAGCTCTCCGACACCTTTTGCACCAAATGCAGTAGGTAGCCTTCCAGGTCCTTGTACACACTCTGTGACAATGCTTGGAGCATCTGTACTTCTTAGAAGTCCCAGTGTACCATACTTCGATTTCACTCTGCCTCTATCACTATTGAAGTTCTCTGTCAGTGCATAGCCCATACCCATCAATACGCCTCCTTCGATCTGACCTTCGATAGCTTGGACATTAATGACAGTCCCTGCATCACAAGCTGCTGTAATCTTCTTGACTCTTCTTTCTTCATCAAGTTCTGCAACTTGTGCCGAGTATGAGAAAGCTAAGTGAGAAATAGGATTGCCTTTAGTTGATGTGATAGGGTCTGTCTCGTAGCAGAACTCTGCATAGTATTCAGCGCCTTCAAGCTCTGAAAGAGTGAATATGTCCATCTCGTTCTTTAGTTTCTCTGCGCATCGTCTTACAGCTTCTCCTGTAAAGGCTGTTTGTCTACTGGCTGTGGATGTTCCAGAGTCTGGAGTACGAGTCGTGTCTGGGGATTCAACAACTATCAGTTCAGGTTCGATATTGAGTGTTTCTGCTGTAATCTGGAGAGCAACAGTTGCAAGCCCTTGTCCCATGCATGCTGCACTTGTTCTTACATGGATCTTTCCATTTTCGATACTCATTGTGCATCTGCCTGTGTCTGGAACACCAACTCCGAGTCCTGTGTTCTTCATCGCAAGAGCTATTCCTGTTCTATTAGAGGAGTAGTAGGCATCCTTTACAGCTAATAGACATTCAACAACAGCCGTATCTATTGATGCCATCTGCCCATTAGGAAGAATCTGGCCTGGTCTTACTGCATTCTTCATTCTGATCTCGAACTTATCCATACCAAGCTTTTCTGCCATCTCATCGATAGCGCATTCGATAGCAAAGCATGATTGTGTAACGCCAAAGCCTCTATATGCTCCACTTGGAACATTGTTTGTGTATAAAGCCCTGCCTAGAACATCCAAATGCTTGTAATTGTAAGGACCGGACGCGTGAGTGCAAGCACGTTGTAAAACAGGGCCTCCAAGAGATGCATATGCTCCTGTATCTGCAATAATCTCTGCTTGCAAAGCCTTGAATCGTCCTGATTTATCAGCACCGAGTTTGATGTGTATATCCATTGGGTGTCTTTTTGGGTGTACCAAGAGAGACTCTTGCCTAGATAGTTTTACTTTTACAGGACGCTGAAGAATATATGCGCAGAGTGCAGCATGATGCTGAACCGACATATCCTCCTTTCCTCCAAAGCCTCCGCCTACAAGAGCAGAGTGTACTCTTACTCTGTGCTTGGGCAAATGAAGCATGTGAGCAATTTCTCTTTGGTCATCATAAATGGATTGGCTTCCTGTGATAGCAAAGATTCCATTGTTCTTATCAGGAAGAGCAAGTGCACATTCCGGTTCCATGAAAGCATGTTCTGTAAAAGGAGTATGGTAGTCTTGTTCTACGACATATTCACAATTTTTCAACTCGCTAATAGCATCTCCTCTTAAAATATGCTGAGTTGTCAGGATGTTGTCTTTCTCGTTTTCATGAACAAGTATCTTTCCCGTAAGAGCGTCTTCTGGAGTAAAGACTCCTTCAAGTTCTTCATATTCAACAACAATCAATTTCTTCAGGTCTTCAAGTGCATTCTTGTCATCAGAGACGACGAGGCAAAGAGCATCTCCCATATAATGGGTGATCATACCTTCGCCAATAAGCACATCCCAGTCTTGCTTTAGATGACCTAGCTTATTTTCTGGAACCTGTTCGCGCTTTATGACAGCGACACACCTGGGATCTTCTTCACACTTTGAAGAGTCAATCTTTATGATTTTGCAGCGAGGAGCAGGGGCGCGTAAAGCTGATGCATAAACCATGCCATCAATTGAATAATCGTCAGAGTATTTTCCTTCTCCGAGTGCCTTCTCGACTGCATCTACACGTCTGAAACGTGTGCTTAATCTTCCACTTTCCTTTTCAGGGACAACAGATATGCCTTCTCTGAAGTAGCGAGCTGCCATTAAGATAGCGTCTTCAATCTTTACGTATCCTGTACATCTACAGATGTTTCCTCTGATAGCTTTCTTGACATCTTCTCGTGTTGGATTGTTGTTTTCGTCAATGAGTGCTTTGGCACTCATGATCATGCCAGGGATACAGAATCCACATTGAACAGCACCAGCTTCTGCAAAACAATAGGAATATATTTCCTTTTCAAGGTCGCTCAAGCCTTCTATTGTGATTACTTCTGCATCTTCCAGCTTCGATAGCATTGGAACACAAGCTTTTGTTTTCTTGCCATTTACAATAACAGTACAAGCTCCACAAGCACCTTCGCTACAGCCATCCTTTGTACCTGTTAGATGTAGCTCATCTCTTAGATATTGTAGTAGTTTCATATCCTTTTCAGGCTTATATACTACATCGTTGATCTTTAGTTGCATTTATTCCCCATCTTTTGGCAAGTCGCTTAGTGTCCTATGGATTATCTGTGATACCTACCTAAATTAATATTATTAAGTTAGATTGATTGTTATTTCCTTTCGTTTAGTATTAAGTGGCTTGTAGATAACACCTGCGGCATCAAACATCTTCTTTGATGCTATCGTTGCATCTGTATTTGCATACTTATCAGAAAGATAAACAATCTTCTTTATACCTGCTTGAATGACTGCCTTCGCACACTCATTGCAAGGAAAGAGTGCAACGTACAGAGTTGCTCCCTTCAAAAGAGATGCGTTGTTGCAATTGAGGATTGCATTTAGCTCTGCATGGCATACGAATGGATACTTTGTATTGATCCATTCTCCCTCTCTGTTCCATGGAAGTTCGTCATCCGAGCATCCTGATGGAAATCCATTGTATCCAACACCGACAATTTTCTTATCTTCAGATACTATGCATGCACCAACTTGTGTACTAGGATCCTTGCTTCTAAGGGAAGAAAGTACAGCAACTCCCATGAAATACTCATCCCAGCTAATGTAATCGGCTCTCTTATCGCTCATTGCATTCTCCTTTTTTTTAATATAAAGCAAATAGTGGTGTTGTGATAGTTTTTGTTATTTGAAGAAATCAAGAATTCTATCCATAAGTCCTTTTCTACAGCTTTCATATTTCAAAAGTGAGTGGTGAGAGTGGATACACTCTTCTCCCATCTCTGTTTCTATGAACTCTGAATCTGTATTTGTCTCTGCCTTGATGATCAAAAGGTTCTTGAAAGGAACAGTTTTATCTGTTCGATCATGGATTGCTATCATTGGAACCTTGATAAAGGGAAGGTCCTTTCTAATGAATTTTAGGTTGTATATAAGAGAGATGCCTTGACGAGGGAATGTTCCTAGATATCCAAACCACTTTTCATCCCCATCGTTGTGGCCTTCGAGAGTTGTCGTATTTCGTGCATTCAAAGAAGGGATAAAGATCTTCAGGATTCTTCCTAGATATGCACTAGCACTTGTTACAACTCCATCTTTGATGCTGTTATATACAACAGGAGCTGATAGCACAGCAATCTTCTTCATCTCTTTATCTGTACCACTATATTTTTCGGCAAGTTTTAGTGTCATTGCTCCACCCATGGAAACACCAATGACATACACCTCTTGATATTCTTCTCTTAGCTTTTTGTAATATCTATCGATATAGTCAAACCAAGATGAGAAATTTGTCTTTATCATATCTTTGGGATCTGTTCCAAAGGATGGAATCAGGGGGACGTATACGTCATAATCGTGCAAGAAGGCGTATTCAGATGCCCATGCATACATGTTTGGGGTAGTGGGAAAGCCATGGATGAATAGTATGGCTCTATTGTTATTGTTCTTGTGAACAATTGATTTGCACTCAGGTGCAAAGCATTTGTCTTCGTTTGGTTCAAGATGAACTGTCTTCTCCCTATAGAATGGGAGATAGACAGACCATAATAGCAATAAGACAGATATTAATACTATCAGAAATATAATCAATTGATTTCCTTTCCATATACTTCGAGCTGGATCAGAGCTGGAAATGGTGATGGATCATCGGCCTTGATTAGGCTATCTAGAACAAGAGATGAAATCTTCTTTTCTGGGAATATGAACTCCTGAGGACCATCTTTCTTGATTAGATTGAATTCCATCTTCTCTCCATCGTTGAATGTGATAGTTGCTTTCTCCCACCAAGCATCATGAGGGAAATCTGCTCTATCGTAGAAGATGATTCTATCGATGATGACTTCTCTTCCGAAATCCAATGTCAAGGCAGCTTCTGGATCTCTGTTGATACCCCAGCTTGCCCAAGGCCAACGGCCGTGATCGTTTGATGCAACGATGCCGTCAATTGCATTTCTTGCTGCAAATACAGATTCTCCTCGTGTTTCGATATTTGCACTAGCATGAGGGTAGAAGGAAGTGTTGTCATGGCCATCATATGGGTTTAGGGATAGGTTTCTGTATCCAATTTCCCAACTATAAGCCTCACGTGCCCACAAGAAGTGCTTCTCGCCCATGAATGCAGCTGGATGATAGCAATCGTGCTTTCTCTCAAATGGGATTGGGAATCTGTACTCTTCACCCTTTGTCCAAAGAGTGGATCTGCCTAGTACGTGATCGAATTGCAATGTATAGAATCCAGGCTTTGATGGAGTAAAGACAATCATGTCTCCTTCTTGGTACTCTTCTCTGAATACGATGTATGTTTCTTTCTCTCCACTAGATGAGAGAAGAACCTCATCTCCTCTTAATATCTTTATTTCCATTTTTTGTTCTCCTAAGTGTCTATTATAGCCCAGGAATTTATTATTCCCAATAGGGGTTAAAAGAAAACAGGCCCGCAAAAAAGCGAGCCTGTTATATTCGTGCATATAGCTATTACAGCATTGCCATCATTGTAGGAATGACAGAGAGTAGAACTCCTGCAGCTACAGCTGAACCGATAACGCCAGATACGTTTGGTCCCATAGCGTGCATAAGTAGGAAGTTCTGAGGATCTGCCTTCTGGCCTTCCTTGGAAGCAACACGTGCTGCCATTGGAACTGCTGATACTCCTGCTGCTCCGATAAGTGGGTTGATAGGAGTCTTTGAGCACTTGTTCATGATCTTTGCAAGAAGAACACCACCTGCTGTACCAATTCCAAATGCAACCATTCCAAGAAGAAGGATTCCTAGTGTTTCAAGGTTGAGGAACTTAGCTGCAGCCATCTTTGAACCTACGGAGAGACCCAAGAAGATAGTTACAATGTTCATCAAAGCATTCTGCATAGTGTCAGAAAGTCTTGTAATAACACCACATTCCTTAGCAAGGTTTCCGAACATCAAAGCACCAATTAGAGGAGCTGCTGATGGAAGTAGGATAGCGCAGAGAGTAAGTACAAGTAGAGGGAATACGATCTTCTCTACCTTTGATACTGGTCTGAGCTGTTCCATCTTGATCTTTCTCTCTTTTTCTGTTGTAAGAGCTCTCATGATAGGTGGCTGGATGATTGGAACCAAAGCCATGTATGAGTAAGCAGCTACAGCAATTGATCCTAGATATTCAGGAGCAAGGTGAGATGTTACATAGATAGCTGTTGGGCCATCTGCTCCACCAATGATTCCGATTGAACCAGCAACAAACAGGTTGAAGTTGATTCCAGGAATGTATGAGAGCAAAAGAGCTCCGAGTAAAGCTGTAAAGATACCAAGCTGAGCAGCTGCTCCCAAGAGAAGTGTCTTTGGGTTAGCGATGAGTGGTCCGAAGTCTGTCATAGCACCAACACCCATGAAGATGAGGATTGGGAATAGACCTGATTCGATACCAGCATCATACAAAAGCTTGATGAATCCAGCATCTGGATATGAACCTTCTGCAATTCCTGCACCTGGGATGTTTGAAAGAATACATCCCATAGCAATTGGAATTAACAATAGTGGCTCAAAACCTTTCTTGATTCCAAGATATAGAAGTAGGAAGCCAACGAGAATCATTACTGCGTTGCCCCATCCTCCTGGAGCCAAGAATCCTACCAAACCTGTGGACTCCCACAGGTTCTGAAGACCTATTAATAGTGTAGAACCCATAACGACTCCTTATGCAATTGTCATCAATGTGTCGCCAGCCTGAAGCTGATCGCCCTGATTTACGCAAATTGAAGTTACAGTACCTGCGCATGGAGAGAAAATTTCGTTCTCCATCTTCATAGCTTCCATAATCATCAATACCTGATCCTTTTCAACTCTGTCGCCAACCTTAACAGCAAACTTGAGAGCCAAGCCTGGCATTGGAGCCTTTACTGTCTCGCCACCAGCTGGAGCTGCTGCCTTTGGTGCTTCCTGTGCTGGAGCCTGAGGAGCCTCTACAGGAGAAGCTGTTACAACGCCTCCGATTGTCATCAATACATCTCCAGCCTGGAGCTGCTGACCCTGTGTTACAGGAATTGATGAGATAACACCATCACATGGAGCATAGATTTCGTTCTCCATCTTCATAGCTTCCATGATCATGATTACATCATCTTTCTTGACCTTGTCGCCAACCTTGACGTTAAGTCTAAGAACCAAGCCTGGCATTGGAGCCTTAACTGACTCTGAACCTGTTGCAACAGTCTGAACTGCAGCTGGAGCACTCTTGATTCCATCAACAACGTTGAGTGGGTAAGTAACACCGTTAACGATTGCATTGTTGCCATCGATCTTGACGCCATATTGAGCACCGTTAAGTGTGATTGTGTACTCGTGGTTAGAAGACTTCTTCTCTGCTGTCTTAGCTTCCTGCATCTGGCTCTTTAGTCTAACGCCATTGACCTTAGCCTTACCTGTGAGGTAAAGGATTCCCTTCTCCTTACAAGCACCTGCGATGAAGATATTCTCGTCTGTGATAGGAAGATTAGCTTCTTCAAGCATCTTCTTAGCTGCTGCAATTCCCTTCTTAGGATCTCTGTCGTTGATATCAACAACCTTTTCCTTTGTTGGCTCAAGGCCCAAAGCCTTTGATGCAAGTGCAACAACTTCTGGATCTGGCTCTACTGGAGTCTTTCCGAAGTAGCCAAGAACCATCTTTCCATAACCTTCAGCAAACTTCTTCCATGGTCCGAACATAACGTTGTTGAATGCCTGCTGAAAGTAGAACTGGGATACTGGAGTTACTGATGTTCCGAATCCACCCTTAGCAACTGTCTCGCCCATAGCCTCTACGATAAGTGGGTACTTGTCCATAAGTCCATTGTCTCTGAGCATCTGGGTATTAGCTGTCAAAGCTCCACCTGGGAGAGGGAAGAATGGGATGTTTGGGTTAACCATTGTTGCTTCTGGTGGGAGGAAGTAGTCATGCATACACTCTTCGAATACTTCTTCTGCCTTCTTGATCTTTGCGATATCGACATCGAGTGTGTAGTCTGTTCCTCTTAGAGCGTGCCACATTGTGATGATGTCTGGCTGACATGTACCACCAGAGCATGGGCTCATTGAAAGGTCTAGCTGAGAAGCACCAGCTTCGATAGCACCCTTGTATTGATCTACAGAAACACCAGCTGTTTCGTGTGAGTGGAATACGATAGGCATATCTGGTCCGAGAAGCTTTCTAGCTCTCTTGATAGTCTCATATACTGTGTGAGGAGTTGATGTACCGGATGCATCCTTGAAACATACAGAATCGAAAGGAATCTTTGCATCGATGATCTGCTTAAGAATTCTCTCGTAGAAATCTGGATCATGAGCACCAGTAACGCCCTCTGGAAGAGACATCATTGTAACTGTTACTTCGTGCTTCAAACCTGCATCATGAATAGCATTACCTGAATCGATGAGGTTATTTACATCATTAAGTGCGTCGAAGTTTCTGATTGTTGTGATTCCATGCTTCTTGAACATCTTAGCGTGGAGCTTGATCATATCTCTTGGCTGAGAATCGAGACCTACAACGTTAACACCTCTTGCAAGTGTCTGTAGGTTAGCATCTGGACCTGCAACCTGTCTGAACTCATCCATCATCTGGAAAGCATCTTCGTTTGTATAGAAGTATAGTGCCTGGAATCTAGCGCCACCACCAGCTTCGAAATGTGTGATTCCTGCTTCTCTAGCAGCTGCAACTGCTGGCATGAAATCCTTTGTGAAAACTCTTGCTCCGTAAACAGACTGGAAGCCATCACGGAAAGCTGTACACATAAAATTGATTTTTTTCTTGCTCATTGAAATAACCCTTTGCTTAGTTCTTATCTTTGTCATAAGCAGCGACGATAGCTGCTGCTAACGCTGCATCATTTGCGCCCTGAGTCGCTGTTGATGCACTGTTGCTAATTGGACTCTTTGCCTTAGCAGGCTCAGTTTTTCCACCTAACTTTGCGCAGATTTTGCTCATAAGTTTTGTCAAATATATTAAGATGACCAGGAAGAAGAAAACAGTAGCCATACCTAGCAGCATAAGAACAACGCCATCGAGCAACTGAGCTGAAAGTGTTGCTTTGTCCATGTTTACTAGTAATGCCAACATAGAATTTTTATCTCCTATCTTTTTGTTTTAATTCAATTTCTACTATAACAAAATCAAGAATCGAGATTCAACAGATTATCGGAATTTGAAAGCTAAATCGTGATAAATATATCGATATATAGTAAACTTTTGAGATGATATGCGTTTACAGAAAACGAATAAGTTTTTCACACGTTTTGTCAATTGGTTTTCCAATTTGGCTTGAAAGAGTATACTTTAGTTAAAAAGAGAATAATTATCGGAGTATAAAATGGCTTCAAATCAAAACGACGAATACGAGATGCAAAATCAGCGTATTCGCGAGAGAATGGACAAGATCGGAAGAAAGATCATGATTCTCTCTGGAAAGGGAGGAGTTGGTAAGACAACAGTTACTGTAAACCTTGCCAATGCACTTGTTGATATGGGATGTACTGTTGGTGTATTGGATGTCGATATCCATGGGCCAAATGTTGCAAAGATGTTCGGATGCGAAGGCGAGGAGTTAGGATCTCCTGATGGAGTTACAATGATTCCTATCGAACCAAGAAAAGGACTAAAGGTAATGAGCCTTTCATTTGCGCTTCCTGATCCTTCAGCACCAATTATCTGGAGAGGATCGCTGAAGATGAGTGCTATCAGACAGTTCTTGTCTGATTGTGAGTGGGGAACATTGGACTATTTACTTATTGATACCCCACCAGGAACAGGAGACGAACAGCTTACTGTAATCCAGGCTATTCCTGAGATGACAGGTGCAATAATCGTAACAACACCACAGGAAGTTGCTGTTTTGGATTCAAGGCGTTCTGTAGGTTTTGCACGTAAGTGTGGACTAGCAATTATCGGTGTAGTCGAGAACATGTCTGGTTTGAAGTGCCCTCATTGCGGAGAAGAGATTCCTATCTTCGGTAAGGGTGGTGGAAAGAGAATGTGTCAGGAGATGCATGTTCCATTCCTAGGCGAAATACCAATGGAGCTGGATCTATGTAAGGCAGAAGACAATGGCGAGAGCTTTGTCTCTGAAAATGGCACTCATCCATCTGCAGATGCTCTTAGAGAGATTGCTAACAAGCTTAATTATGGTACAGCTTGCTCAACAAGCAGAGATACTTCTTTCTTGGGAACAAGCTTCTGTTCTCCATCTGCTTGTGCTTCCTGTTCTTCAAATTGTCCTTCTAGAAAAAAGGAGAAATAACCATGGCTAAGGAAGATCTCGAGTGGAAGAGCCTTGGAAGGGAAAAACTATATAGCTGTGTTCTTTTTGATCTTATTGGCGTTGATAGAGAATCGACAGATGGAAGAAAAGGTCGCTTTATAGAGCTCAAGAGCAAGGATTGGGTAATTGCCATCCCTTGGTTTAGAAGAGAGGATGGAGTTCCATGCTTTGTGATGGAAGAGC
Source organism: uncultured Spirochaetales bacterium (assembly GCA_934276485.1). Lineage (GTDB taxonomy): Bacteria > Spirochaetota > Spirochaetia > Sphaerochaetales > Sphaerochaetaceae > Ornithospirochaeta. The sequence goes on from CAKQTE010000094.1 coordinate 16,251, forward strand.
AATTCAGACATGGATCCGAGTCTGTCACTCGAGAGTTTCCTGCAGGCCTAGTGGAAGAGGGGGAACCAGCACTAATAGCTGCTAAGCGTGAGCTATTGGAAGAGACAGGCATGAAGGGAGACTTCACGCTCCTTGGGGAGGTGAATCCAAACTCTGCTTTCATGTCAAATAGACAATCTGTGTTCTTCGTTGAGAACTTTGAGATAGTTGCTCATCAAAGCTTGGATGCAAATGAGCAAATCGATATCGTCGAGGTTCCTGTTGAAGAAGTCATTAGGGATATGGGTACAGGCATTTATGACAATGGCTGTATGATGATGGCTTTGGGATTCTTCCTGCGCTATGCAGAAAAGCGTCCTGAATTAAGAGAGGTCAAATAGCTTATGAAGAAGATTGTTCTAGCTTTAGTGATTTTGCTTTCGTTTGTGGGTTGTGTATCTACAAGTGGTGAAAAGGCGACAATTTCCGTAACAGGAAGTGCCAAGATCAAACTTGAACCAGATGTTGCACTCTTTACTGTCTCTGCAGAGAGCATTGAAGAAACAAGTGAAGATGCTCGCATCAAAACAAGTTTGATGATCAATCGCGCTATTGAGACTTTGATGAATGATTTCGGTGTTAACAAAGAGGATATAAAGACCAATTACATCGATATCAGCCCATACTACGAGTGGCAGGATAATCAAAGAGTTCTCAAGGGCCAAAGAGCTGGACAATCTGTAGATATTACTCTTCATGATATTTCAAAGTATGGTGACGTGTTCTCATCCCTTACCAAGATAGATGGCATATCTGTCTCTACAGCAAGCCTAGACAAGAAGGATAAGTCCAAAGAGCTAATGGATGTTAGAAAACTTGCTATTGCTGATGCTGAAACAAAGGCTCGTGCATATGCAGAAGCATCTGGAGTGACAATTACTGGCATTCTTTCAATTGGTGCAGGTGGCTCTTCAGGCTACTCGGCCCCAAATATGCTATATGCAAAGGCTGCTATGATGGACACTGAATCTAGTACTGAGTTCTACTCTGGTTCTATTTCCGTCTCTGATAGTGTCAGCGTTGTTTACACAATAAAATAACAAGTTTTAATCAAATCCAACAAATCCTGCAGTTTTCAAGTTAATTGCAGGATTTTTTCTTGATGGAATAAAACGAAAACTTGTCTTATTGTCTCTATAAAAATACATCAAGTCAGCGAAATGATAACAATTTGGATGATTGTTGCCTTTGTTTTTCGGTTTTGTGCTATAGTGCTACAGAATGCACGAATTTATATTCTAAAAAGGACGTTTTCAATGGACACGACGCATCATTTCAACAATAAGATCAAAGGAATTATGTTTATCATTCTTACAGCATTCTGCTTTGCTGTCATGAATATCTTTGTTAGGTTATCTGGCCCTAGGATTCCATCCATACAAAAAAGTTTTTTTAGGAATGTTGTAGCATTGGTTTTTGCTTTTTTCATTCTGCTAAAAGAACCTGAGGGTTTTAAAAATCCTAAGAGAAACCTTTCTTTGATAATCGGTAGATCTCTATTTGGAACTATAGGGTTGATATGCAATTTTTATGCAGTAGACCATCTGATTATCTCTGATGCATCTCTATTAAATAAGTTAAGTACATTCTATGTTCTTATCTTTTCGTATATATTTTTGAAAGAGAAAGTCAAACCATATCAATGGTTATGTATCTGCATAGCTTTTGCAGGAGCATTGCTTGTAATAAAACCAACATTTCACAATGCAGATATTTCATCATCCATCGTAGGATTTGTTGGAGGCGTTAGTGCTGGAATGGCGCATACTTTTGTAAGAGCCTTAACGAAAAAAGGAGAATCAAAAAGTAGGATTGTCTTTGCCTTTTCTCTTTTTTCCTGCGTGGCCACACTCCCTTTGTTTATTTTTGACTTCGTTCCGATGAAAATCAATGAATTAAGTCTGCTTCTACTTGCAGGCCTTGCTGCTTGTGGCGGTCAATACTGCCTAACTACTGCATATTCATATGCACCAGCAAAGGAAATTAGTATCTTTGACTATTCTCAAATCATTTTTGCGGCAATTCTAGGTTTTATGTTCTTTGGAGAAATACCAGATCTTTATAGTTTCATTGGTTATTTTGTTATTATTATCGCTGCAATAATGATGTTTCTCATTGACAACAAGCATGTCGAAGTTGCATCGAATGCGAAAGTAGCATGTACCAAATAAAAAAAACTATATCGTATTTTCTCCATTAGATGCAGTTTTTCTGCATTAAGTGGAGAAAATCAAGGAAAATTCTATTTTCAAAGATGATATGGTTATTGTTTCATTGCCTTAGTGAGCGTTTTAGCTCAGTTTACTTAAATCTTTGAAGAAGTTTGCAAATGAGCGAATTGTCCTGCTAGAAAACGGTAGGATTTCTTTTTGTGCACCCAAAATGAACAATTTATGCGTTTTTACATAATTAAAACTTTACAGAGCATAGAAAGCATGATATTAAAATAGTAAGTTTGATATCAAAAATTAAAAAGTGATATCACATTTTCTATTTTGGGAAATTATTAAAGGGGAGTCAAAATATGAAGAAATTTCTTATTTTCGCTTTGGTTCTGCTAGTCGCTTTGACAGCATGTAATAAGGGAACAAATTCAAGCTCAACAACAGCAACAGCAAACAATGCTAAGCCTGCGAAGACTTACACAATCAAGCTTGGACACACAATGAGCACATCTCACCCACGCCACCAGGCACTCTTGGAGTTCGAGAAGTACGTTGAAGAGAAGACAAATGGCCAGGTTCAGGTAGAGCTATTCCCAGGCGGAGTTCTTGGTTCAGAGCCAGAGATGCAGGAATCAATGAGAATGGGAACTCTCGAGGCATTTGTTGGTGGTCCTTTTGATACTATCTCAAAGAAACTTAACCTATTCTTGATGCCATTCTTCTTTGATAGCCAGGAAGACTTGATGAGAGTTGCTAAAAACGAAAAGGTTTTCGATATCGTTGCATCAGATGCAGAGAAGGGCGGATTGAAGATCCTCGCCATCGGTGACGGTGGTGCTAGACAGATCACAAACTCAAAGAGAAGAATCGACGAGCCATCAGATATGAAAGGCTTGAAGCTAAGAACACCTTCAATTGAAGCTATCATGGTATGTATGAAGACTCTTGGAGCATCAACTGTATCAATTCCACTAGCTGACTGCTACATGTCTCTAAAGACTGGTGTTGCTGATGGTCAGGAAAACCCAATTGCAACAATCTATGACCAGAAGCTATATGAAGTACAGAAGTACATCACATATGTAAACTACCAGTATCATCCAGAAGTTCTCACAATGAACGCTAAGTTCTACAACTCACTTCCAGCTGACATCCAGAAGGTTCTTTCTGACGCAGCTTGGTACTTCATCGAGACAGAGAACAAGATCGCTATTGATAACGAGAAGGCAAGAGTTGAAGAGATGAAGGCTGCTGGTTGCGACGTATATGTTCCAACACAGGCAGAGAAGCAAGCATTCGTAGACGCTTGTGAGCCAGTATACTCATACTTTGTAAACGATCTTAAGTACTTCTCTCAAGACGAACTAGATCTAGTTAAATCAATCGCAAAGGGCAACTAATCAACATAAGCACAGAGCCTGGTTCGCCAGGCTCTTTAAGGTAAGGCATGAATAAATTTCTAAAAGTATTGGACAGCATAATCTCTTGGATTCTTATTGTCCTAGTAGCATTTCTAGCTGTAGGAATTACAGTAACTATCGTTCTGAGATATTTCTTCGGCTTATCATTTTCAACACTAGAAGAGTTTCTGACAATGTCTTTCATTTTCACAACTCTATTCGGATCTGCACTCGCTATCAGGGAAAGGCAACACATTGCTATCGCATTTCTCTCTGATTCAATTGCAGCTAAATCAAAGACAGCAAAGATTGTTACAACAATCCTGATTGATGCATCAATCATCTTTATTGCATTGGCAATGACAATTATTTCAATTCAGTGGATCAGACAGGTAGGACACCTGTTGTCTGCAAACTCACACCTTCCAATGGGCGTATATTATGTCTTTGTTCCAATCACATTCAGCTTGACTGTTTTCTATGCAATCATCGATATCCTTTCACTATTCTTGCCTATCCAGGCTGCAAATAGCGGATATACAACAGATGACAAGCTTCCAGGGGAGGATAAGTAATGGACTTAGCTATTTTGTTTGTAACACTTATCGTGTTCATTCTTATTGGTGTTCCAATTGGTTATTCACTCGGTGGAGCGGGAATCATCTATTTCTTGATTAGCAATCCAGCATTCCTGATGAATGTTCCTCAAAGAGTATTCGCAGGTCTCAATAGCTTTATCTTGATTGCTATGCCACTGTTTATGCTCTCAGGAGAGATCATGAACCATGGAGGCCTTACAAAGAGACTCATCAACTTTGCTCTCCTTATCTGTAAGCCTTTCAGAGGAGGACTAGGAGAAGTTAACGTTGTTGCATCAATGATCTTTGGTGGAATTACAGGTTCATCCGTTGCAGATACTTCAGCCCTCGGTTCTATCTTGATTCCAGATATGACAAAGCAGGGATACTCAAAAGAGTTCTCAACAGGTATTACGGTAGCTTCCTCAACTGTTGGTATGATCATCCCTCCATCTATTCCAATGCTCATGTTTGCAATGGTTTCTGGTGTATCAGTAGGTAAGCTATTCATGGGTGGAGTTATTCCAGGAATCCTTATCGGTTTATTCCAGCTAATTGTTGTATGGGTTGTTTCAGAAAAGAGAGGATACCACAAGATCGAAGCTGTAATCGAGGAATCAAAGAAGAAGGTTATCATCGATGGTCTTATTGCATGTGCAATGCCTGTTATGATTCTTATCTTCACAACATTCGGTGTTACAACTGCAAGTGAATCAGCTGCTATTGCCGTAGTATATGCACTAATCGTTGGTAAGTTCGTATATAAGGAATTGAAGCTTGAGCATGTTATCGCGGCTCTTAAGAAGACAGCTATCATGACAGCAACAATCATGATCATTGGTGGCTTTACGAATATCTTCACATATATTCTTGCTATCAACCAGGTTCCACAGGCAATTGCTTCATTCATATTGGATTCAAACATCCCAGTATGGCTTGTATTCCTTCTGTTTGACATCTTGATTCTAGTTCTAGGAACATTCTTGGATGTAGTTCCATGTATCCTTTTGATCACTCCAACACTATTGTCTGTCATGACACAGCTTGGAATGACAGAGATTACATTCGGAATGATCCTTGTTGTAGGACTTGCTATCGGATTGGTTACACCTCCAGTAGGAATGTGTTTGAACGTAGGTTCAAAGATCTCAGGAATGTCAATTATCAGTGTTTTCAAGGCATCAGCTCCATTCTTGATCTGTAACCTATGTGTATTGTTGCTAGTTACATTTGTTCCAGCAGTAAGTAATTTCTTGCCATCACTACTACTGTAGTAAAGGAGAATTTGAAATGACATTGAAAGAAAAAATAAAGAAAGGTCCTGTTTATGGCATCACATGCTATACAGGTATGGCATCTGTTGTAGAGTGCATCGGTAACTGGGGATATGATTTCGTATACCTGGATCTAGAGCATTCGACAATCGATGGACTATGCAATATCGAGCGCTTGATCCTTGCAGCTAAGCATGCAAATGTTTCTCCAATTGTTAGAGTTTCTGGTGTTCATGATTCAGAGATCAGACAGGTTTTGGAGATGGGTGCAGAGGGTGTTGTTGTTCCTCACTGCAAGAGCAGAGCTGACGTTGAGAAGATCATTGCCAATGCAAAGTTCCCACCAATGGGAAGACGTGGTGGAGAGTCAAACGTAAGAGCTGCAGGCTTTGGCGTTAATGGTTTTTCTTGGTCAGAGTATACAAAAAAGAGCAACGAAGATACTATGATTATTCCTATGGATGAGGACTTCGAGTTCACAGAGAATATCGAGGATATCCTCTCAGTAGAAGGAATTGACGCAGTTAACTTCGGACCTGTAGACTATGCTTTGTCAGTTGGTGCAGAGGTTGGCTACAAGATTACTGATGAGAGAGTTGATTATGGTTATAAGAGACTCCGACAAGAGGCTGAAAAGAGAGGAATTGCTATCATGGGGCCAGTTGTTCCATCTCAGGAATCTGATCTAAGAGCAGCTATTGCTAGAGGAACAAACATGTTGATTCTTGGAAACGATATGTATCACCTCAACCAGGGCTTGAAGTCAGTAATCGAAGAAGTTAAGAAGGTTAGAAACTAAGAGTTTCTTTCAATAAGGAATTTATAAATGGCAGATATCAGTAACACAATTTTTGATGAATTGAAAAAAGAGTTGGTTTCCTTGAAGATCAAACCCGGAGAGAAAATCAATGAGTCTGATATCTGCACACGCTTTTCTGTCACTCGACCTCCAGTAAGAACTGTATTGCAGCGATTGGCCGATTTGCATTTGATTGAGCTCAAGCCATATAAAGGCATCAGTGCAACACTATTAAGCCTAGAGCAGGTTTATCAAATGATATTCTTGCGTACTTCTGTGGAATCATGGGTAATTAGGGACTTTATTGATCGAGTGCCAACTGCGTTGGAGCTAGAAGAGCTTGAGCACAATCTAAGACTACAGAAAATCCATATCTCATCAGAGACTGTTGACGAGAAAGAGTTCTTCAGACTAGACAGCGCAATGCATCAATATTGGTTTGATAAGATGAATTGTTCATCTGTATGGACAATGATTCAGGAAAACCTGAATTACGAACGCTTCAGAATGCTCGATTTTGTTGGAACAATGAAGTATTCAGAGATAGTAGGCGATCACGAAGAGCTATTGAATGTAATAAGAGATGGCAGGAAGGACGATATCGTACCTGTGCTGTCATCACACTTGAATGCAGGCTTAAGACGTATGGGAAACTTAATCCAGACTGAGTATAAGCAATACTTTGGCTACGATGAGATGCAGAATGAGTATTGGGTTAAGTATTTCGAGAAGCTATCCAAACGTGAATTACTCGGCAATTGAATTGCCAGAGCATCGTGGGGTTTAGCCACGGGTGCATCCATGACACCGCTACCGCTTTTCACACGGCTACTTTTACTACATATGGAGTCTTGATTGGTTCCATATGTATATCTTTTTTACTTTTTTGACCATAGAGCCTCAGGATGTTATAGGCCCCAACACTGTCTGCATTCCATTCTCTTTCCCCATCAATGTATTTCCCTCTTTTCACTCGCTTCTCTCCAGTGGCATACTTACTGGAAACAGATGGAGAGAGTGGAGAACATTGGCTGGTATAGCATTCCTTCTGCTGAATTACGACAATACCTGCATCCTCTGCTTTGTAAGTAAGCTTATCAACAAGCTTCTTGAAGGGAAGGGAGTGCATCTTCTGATTCAACACTTCGCCTTTGTTAAACCCTTCCCTTATCCCTGTGATATCGCCCACAACAACAGTGTTGATGTTGTGGGTAATACAATAGCTTATAACCTCCCTTGTGATCTTATGAATGTAATCATTCATGCAGTTATTCTTCTTCTCATATAGCCTCATAATGTGTTTAGAACCCTTTGGGTATTTCACACCCTTTTTCTTCTGGGCCAAATACCACTGTGCCTGCACCCTCTCTATTTCTTTAAGATATTTACGCTCAATGGAGAAATACATTCGTCCCACAATAAAGGTCTCTCCGCTTACATTTGAATAGCAGGACATCAAATTATTAATGCCCAAGTCTATGGAGAGATAGTTTCCATTATCCTCCTTCATGACACTATCCTCTACCTCATGGATAACAAGACATCTGCACTCTCCATCAGCATCAGGTGGATAGAGCTTAATCTGCTTAATTGAATCAATGCCTTCAAATACTCGATTTGAAAGGTAAAGGTAATTGTCATCAATTCCATATTCCTGCTTCATAAACTCTTTCAGTTGCCTCGGGAGAGATAATCTGATATTGCATCCATTTTGGACTATGGCTTTCTGCATGAAGATGACAGGCATCTTATCCTGTTTGAATCTTGGTGGTTGAGGATTCTTGATCTTACCGTTTTTAAGAAGTGCAAAGTAAGACTTCCAAGCCTCATCCAAAAGTTTTGCTACCTGCTGTGCTGTCTGAGAAGGGAGGTTACGTGCAAAGAAGTTATCCTTATGCGCCTTCTTCTGGTAGTACCAATCCGGATACTCCTTCAATCCCATCTCCTTGTAGTGAAGTCTCTCATGGTTAAGTACATTCCAAAGCTTGAATGCGGCATAACCAAGATGGCCAACAATATTGGCTTCATTGGTTGTAAGCTTAAGTTTTGTTTCCTTGACCCGTTTCATATAACCTCAAAATTGATTGCCCTGATTTTCTATGTATTTTTTAACTGTTTCCTCTGATATGCAACCAACAGTTTCAACATAGTAGGAATGATTCCATAACTCACCATTCCAAAGACTTGCTCGCAATTCAGGAAAATTTTCCAGTTAATTTAACAAATGGTGACTTCTAGGATCAAGAAGCAATCGGCTCCCAAAGATTTTCATTGAGAACCTGTTCCAGAGTTTCATGCATCCTATGATTCCAAATCAATTCCTTGACGTATGATAT